>JAJFLL010000156.1 GCA_021772695.1 Deltaproteobacteria bacterium | reverse complement strand
TCATCTCGTTCGTTCAGTAACCAGTCGGAAAGTGTTCCGGAATAAGGGTCAATTTCTGGAATTTTTTGAGAAAGATCACGCCAATAAACCCCGCCTCCCACCATCCAGGTTCCACCGGAAAGCATATGAGCCATTTTGGGTAGGCGATCGAATTCATCTTCAATATCACCCAAAAACTCTTCGATGATATCTTCCAAAGTCACTAATCCCAAGGTCTGACCGGCTTCATCTTGCACGATGGCGATGTGAATATGTTCTTCGATGAAGATGCGAATGAGTTTAGTGAGTCTGATTTCAGGAGCAATGAACCGTACGGGCCGAATAATCCCCAATAGGGACGGATTTATTGGGTTATTCTTGGCGAGGAAGAGCAATTCTTTAAAATTCACGTAACCCAGAATTTGATTAATATCATTTTCTTTGACGATGGGAAATCTTGTGTGCGGATCCATATGAGCACGTGTAATTAGGTCTTCCATGTTACTTTCCGCTTCGAAATAAATAATTTCTTCAGCGGGTATCATAATTTCTTCGGATTTTTTTTCGGCAAGTTGACTCGCCTCAGTAATGATTCGTTCTTGATAGGTCCCGATTTCTTTGGACAACCTAGCGTAAGCTGCCAATGCCCTTAATTCATCAACCGCAATGGTTTTGGTGGGGTTTTTCCGACGAGAAAAGGGGCGAGAAACCCAACGTGCCAGGGTGACGAAGGGTTTGAGAACAATAATTAGGTATTCTAGAGGGTAGGCCATGAAGAGGGCCAAGGTGCGTCGTTTTTCGACACCAACGGTCTTGGGTACGATTTCAGTAAAAAATAAAATGGCTAGGGTGAATATTATGGAAAACCAAATGATACCTTTGCCTTGCCAAATTTTTTCAAATTCAGCACCGGCGATGGTAGCACCGATGGTGTGGGCCACCGTGTTCAAAACCAGTATGACCACGATAGGTCGATCGATGGATTTTTTAAATGTAGACCAAATTTTTCCGATGCGAGGATGACGTTCGCGTAGTTTGGCGACCTCGCCGGGGGTTAAACTCAAAACGGTTGCCTCGGAGAGAGAACAGAAAAATGAGACCACCAGTGCAAATGAAACAGATGCGATGAACAAGGCCATAGGAAGGGGTTCCTTCTGGAAAATTAAACGGAGTACCAGACTCGATGGCTTAACACGAATGGTCTGGGGAAAGACAAGTAATTAGGAGACCAGACGGCCCCAATCCAGAGTCATACTGGGCCCCCCGTTATTTTTCGGGTCTTCTGCCTCGGGGGAATAAAAACGGTCTTGATGCCGATTTCTACCTGTGTGTTGGCGTCGAGACGAGGTGCGCTTCTTTTGGCGGTAGAGCCATCGTTCTCTTAGAAAGGCTTTGCGGAGGTCTAAGAAGGTTTGATGGAATTCTCCACGAACCTGCGGCAGGGCCTTATGCCAATTTTGCCATGCTGCAGCAACCTCCACCCCCAGGTTTCTCCGGGTTTTAATTGGCAAGTTTGCTTGGTATCGGTTTAGAACTTCATTAAGCCTTGGGGCATCTCGCCAAGAATCCAAAAGATCTAAAACCAGGCGCCGAGTTTTTTGGGTCTTCCCCGATAGGATGACTTGAAGGGAATTCAGGCTCATGGAAATCTCCCGGCTTTGCAATTCTTGTTGCAACATTCCGGCTAACCTCCGCCGACTCAATCCTGGGTGATTAGGTAAAATTTCATCGACCCATTGAGGGATCATGGTAGCATCACCGTAACTCATTGCAGGTTGCTCGATGGTTGTACTATTTTCAATAGGTAATTCTTCTACCAGAGCTGCCATTTCTTGTTCATAGATGAGGCGAACCCGTTGCGTTTTTCCGGCTATGGCGCTTTGAATGGCCTCCATTCCCACGGAAAAACCCTTGGCCTCCAACCTTTTCTGCAACAGTAGTGCTAATTTTCTACGGGAAAAACCTGGACGTCTTTGCTGGTAGGTCCGGGCCAGCTGAAGAAATTGTTGTACCGGAACATAGAGCAAAGGGTCCCTATCCTTCGATAGATTAAGGTCCTTGGTTTGCACCTCTTTAACCCAGTTGATTCCGAACCGAGCTTTTCGACTATTGAGCCAAGCCATAAAGGCCGTTTCGAGCCCTGCGGGCACATAGGTGATTTTTCCGTTGAGTTGTCGCTTGATGGTACGGGGATGATGGTTGAGGCCTCGCGATTGCAATTCCACATTAAGCTCCCGTACCAAACGGGCCCAACTTGGCGCTTGCGGGTGATTCATTAATCTTGAAACCTGCTCATGAAGTGGGCCACCATAAATGCGTTGTGCCGGCCCCCATTCCTGGGGAATTTGCTTGGAACCATGGGTTTTTGTCATAGAGAATACTCAATTCTAAACAATAATAGTTCTTATTTAATAATCTATATTGACTATATATGTCAAGAGGGGTACATAAAAGTTATGTTTTTCGAGTATTTATTGAGATGGTGGTCCGAGCGAAATTGACCCACTCTATAAAAATAGTTTATTGATAGTAGTATCGAGGTGATGTCATTGACCGATCTGGAAAGCAAATTAAGGGACCGCAGTCTGAAATGTACCCCACAACGACTTGAAATCTTGAAGGCTCTCCATGAGGCCCCTGCCCATCCCTCGGCCGATACGGTCTACCGCATCGTTCAAGGCCGCTTTCCTAGCGTATCGCTGGCCACTGTTTACAAGACTTTAGATACTTTGGTTGAGATCGGCGAAATTCGCATTGCCTTAGTCAGTGAGGGCAAAACCCTGTATGACACGCGAATGTCCAATCATCATCATTTCTTGTGTCGTTGCTGTGGCCATGTGGAAGACGTGGATATCCAACTCGATTGCATGGAAAATTGTCTTCCGCAGGTCATGGGAAAATATCACCAGGTAGAACGTAGTGAAGTGGTCTTTCACGGCGTTTGTCAAAAATGTTTTCAACCCGAAATATAAATATTTTAATCTATGCCTACCCAAGTTAGCTGCCCTCACTGTAAAGTTAGAGTACCCTACGAAGGAAACCCTCACCGTCCCTTTTGTTCCAAGCGTTGTCGCATGATGGATTTGGGAGCTTGGGCCAATGAGGAATATCGGGTAGAGGCAAAAGAAATGAGTATGACTACTTCCGATCAGTCCAATTGGAACTCCGACCCTGCCTCTGAAGAAGATCCTGAATCCGCATAACTTTACCTACTATTTAATTTGCGCTGCGCCACCCGCAGTGCCGACTCGTGGGTGGAGCAGTTTTCTTGCTCAGAATGTGTAAAAATTTCCGTCAAAGTATGGGCAATCTCAGCGGTCTTGACCCGAGCCTGTTCACTGGATTTTCCAAGACGTTCATAGGCCACGTGGATCAGGCCCCCGGAGTTGATGACGAAATCGGGGGCATATAAAACACCTTGGGACTTTAGGGCCAGGGCATGGATATGTTCATCCAACAATTGATCGTTGGCACCTCCGGCGACGAGGGATACATTCAATTTAGGGATGGTTTGTGCATTCAAGATCTGTCCCATGGCACAGGGGGCCAAGCAATCGTGATGGAAAGTAAATATATCTTGTGGCGTGGCTTGGTTGAGACCCCACCGTGGGCAGGCATTTAAAAGTTTTTCTTCTTGGGTGTCGGTGGCCCATACCTGAACGTTCCGTTGTCTTAATTCTTGTGCCAGATGACTTCCCACACCTCCCATGCCCTGAATATCGACCCGATACTCACTCCAGGACCTAACATCTCCGAGGAAATCTCGTCCTGCGCCGATGCCACGAAACACCCCATAG
>JAJFLL010000155.1 GCA_021772695.1 Deltaproteobacteria bacterium | reverse complement strand
GAGATGTTGCGTAACGCACAAGTGTCGGTGCAAAACAATGAACCCTACGTTAGTCTTTCCTTTAACCCAGTTGGCACCAAAATCTTCGGGGATCTAACCGCTGAAAATATCGGCAAACGATTGGCCATTCTTTTAGATGGTACGGTCAATAAGGCTCCGGTCATAAAAAGCGCCATACCGAGCGGTGAAGCCCAAATTACTTTGGGCTACGGTGATTACCAATCCCTAGTTCAAGAGGCCGAAGATTTGGTGGTGGTGTTGCGAGAGGGTGCCCTGCCGGCTTCTTTGAAAGAGGCCACCAAAACCATCATTGGGCCTTCCTTAGGAAAGAGCTCCATCGAACGCGGTTTTCAAGCCACGGTCATCGGTGGTTTGCTCGTCATGGTTTTTATGGCCGTTTGGTACAAGGGCGGTGGACTTTTGGCCGATGCCGCCTTGGTGTTGAATATTTTGATGATCTTCGGTTGCTTAACCCTATTTGGCGCAACGCTGACCCTGCCCGGCGTCGCTGGTATCGTATTGACCATCGGTATGGCGGTTGACGCCAACGTGATTATTATGGAACGCATCAAAGAGGAACTAGCCATGGGCAAAGGGCCCAAGGCCGCCGTGGATGCAGGCTATGGCAATGCCATGAGCGCGGTGGTCGATGCAAATATCACCACATTCCTGGCGGGAATCGTGCTCTACCAATTTGGTACCGGGCCGGTCCGTGGATTCGCAGTGACGCTGATGATTGGTATTGTGACCACCATGATTACGGCCCTGATGGCCACTCGATTATTTTATGAATATAAGTTTAGTCGGTCTGCTAAACCCACAATAAGTTTATAAGATGTACGAACCGTTTATAGAAAAAGAATATAATTTCATGAAATACCGCTGGTGGTTTCTGGCTGCCTCGGGAATTTTAATGTTGCTCTGCACCTTCTTGTTGGTCACCAAGGGCCTCAATTACGGCACCGATTTCAAAGGTGGCTTGAAATTGATTTATCAATTCAAGGTGGCTACCGGAGAAAGCGAGATCACCGAAGCCTTGAGCGGAAAGGGATTTCCCGGCCTGTTGGTGCAACGATTTGGCGAGGCCGATCAGAATACCTTTGTCATCAAGAGCGATCTGCCCGAAGAAAACGCAACCGATGAATTGACAAAGCCATTTTCCGAAACCTTGGTGGCCAAATACGGTGCCGATCAGGTGCTCATGATCAAAGAGGAATTCGTCGGTCCCAAGGTAGGGCGTGAGTTGCGCAATAAGGGAATTTACGCGGTGGTCTGGGCGTGGGTCATCATGCTCATTTATATCGGATTTCGTTTCGACTTTTATTTTGCTCCCGGGGCCATCGTGGCCCTGATTCATGACGTCATCATCGCCTTAGGCGCCTTTGCCTTGACCCAGCGCGAGGTCAATTTGACCGTGGTGGCGGGATTTCTGACCATCGTGGGTTATTCCATCAACGATACCATCATCGTTTTCGACCGCATTCGAGAGAATATTAAAAGGCACAAGGGAACCCCTCTGGTTTCCATCATTAATAAATCCTTAACCCAAACCCTGATGCGGACCATCATCACTTCTTTGACGGTGTTCTTTGTGGTGTTGGTGTTGTTTTTAAGGGCCGAAGGCGATATCCAAAACTTTGCCTTTGCCATGATGTGGGGAGTTATCGCGGGAACCTATTCCTCAGTCTCGATTGCAGCCCCCATATTTCTTTTGCTTCGGGAACATGGCCATCGAATCGGTATTAAGCCAAAAGATACCCGCGTTGTCAGTCGATAACGATTCGTTCCCGAAAACTATTTCAGGGACTTTTCATGAAGCGATGGATTTTAAGCCCACCCGATCCTGAAAAAGCGGGGGAGATCTCTCGCTCCTTTAATCTTTCCCCACTCATTTCTCAAATTTTAGTCAATCGCCAGGTCACCACACCTGAAGCCCTCAGCCAATTCTTGCAGCCTAGTTTGGGTCATTTGCCGGATCCTTCGGATATGAAAGATATGGATAAGGCTACCGCTCGTCTGGTGCAGGCCATTGCCCGAAAAGAGCCGATCACCATTTATGGTGATTATGATGTGGATGGCACTACTGCCACCGCATTACTCATGGAATTTTTCCGCCAGGTAGGCGCCACCGTGGACTACTATATTCCCCATCGCATTCATGAAGGCTACAGCCTCAACGAAGCGGCCATGCGACAATTGGCCGCGCGGGGGACCAGGGTTTTGATAACTGTCGATAATGGGATCAGCGCCGTCCATGAGGCCCAGGTGGCCAAAGAATTGGGTATGGATCTGATCATTACGGACCATCATGAAGTGCCGCCAACCTTGCCGGTAGCGTATGCCATTTTGAATCCCAAGCAGGCCGGTGATTCTTTTCCGGGAAAAGAATTGGCTGGAGTTGGGGTGGCCTACTACCTGTTGATGGGCCTCCGACGTGCCCTCCGAGAAGCAGGGTTGCTCAAGGATCAAGAGCCCAATTTACGCCAGGCCCTAGATCTTGTGGCGGTGGGGACCGTGGCCGATTTGGCTCCCTTGAAAGGTTTAAATCGTATCCTGGTTCGTGAAGGTTTGAAGGTGATCTCGAAGCGCGGTCGGTTGGGATTCCGCGCTCTATTAGATATTTCCGGTGTCGATGGCGAAGTCCGGGCCGATCAATTGGCCTTCCGGATCGGTCCTAGGATCAATGCCGTCGGACGACTCGAAGAAGCGGATTTAGGCGTGCAATTGCTACTCTCCGAGGATGCTGTTCAGGCCGGAACATTGGCTGAACGGCTGGATCAGGCCAATATCTCCCGCAAGGTATTAGAAGACCAAATCTCGGAAGGGGCGGTGACTCAAATTGAAAGAGATGGCATTCTCGAAAAATATCGTTCCATCGTTTTGTACCAAGAGGATTGGCATCAAGGGGTTATCGGAATCGTGGCGAGTCGCCTGGTCGACCGTTACTACCTACCAACCATCGTCATGACCCGTGACCGGGCCGGGATAAAAGGATCGGCAAGATCCATTCGAAACTTTCATTTGGTGGAAGGATTAAGGGAGTGTGCCGACTTGCTGGGAAAATTTGGCGGGCACGCCTATGCGGCTGGGCTTTCCCTGCCAGAAGAGAATTTAGCGGCCTTTCGCCAACGTTTTGACCAAGTGGTCCGTAATCGACTTAACAAGGAAGACTTTATTCCTTGCCTGCGAATGGATGTGGAGTCTTCCTTACAGCAAATCGACCCCCTTTTTATGGAGCAATTGTCCCGGCTAGAACCCTTTGGGCTGGGCAACCCCGCACCCTTATTTTTTCTCAAGGGGGCCTTGGTTAAAGAAAGCCGAGTGGTGGGGGAGAAACATTTAAAAATGCGGGTGGGGCAGGGCCCCCGTAGTTTAGGGGCTATTGGCTTTCGCTTAGGACCCCGCCAGCCGGCCGGAGGCACTCAGGTGGACCTGGCCTTCACTCCCGAGTGGAATGAGTGGAATGGTAGTAAAAACATACAGTTACGATTAATAGATCTCAAAGGCCCCTGATTAACGCATCGCGTAAAAAATCTACTTGACCGACTTGACGCGCCGTGTTAGGTCTTAATTACGGGATCTAGGAATAACCTCAAACGTTAGCCCCAATGGGAGGAAGCTATGGCCCCAAAGAAAAAACGATCGACCGTTGCTAAGAAATCCACGCCAGCACGTGCTACGAAAAAAGCGGCGAAAACAAAGAAACCTAAATTAGGTAAGATTCGTTCTGCAAAAGAGAATCTGCAAAATCGATTGGACCAAGTAAACCGGGTCATCAACCGATTTGAAGGCGAGGTTGAAGTCCTAGTAAAGCGATTAGTGAAACAGGGAGAACGATCACGCAAAGATTTACGCAAGAATTTTGATGATATTTTGAAGAAGGTTCAGGCCGGAAAAATTTTGGCCCGGGCGAGTGAGACTAGAGAAGAACTAGAGAAAGAAGTTCGCCGGGTTGCAGAAGAAGTTCTGGGCACGGTGAAGGACGTGGAATCCTTGATCAATAAAGAAAAAGTCGCGGGAATTCTCCAAGATGCCCGTCATTCACTTGAGCCCCTGGTCGAAATTTTCTTTGAGAATGGCTTGGTACTACAAGCCAAACAAACCGTGGCGAATACCCGTAGGGAAATCCTAGGGTTCTTCAGCATTCCCACTCAGGGTGACGTTGAAAA
>JAJFLL010000154.1 GCA_021772695.1 Deltaproteobacteria bacterium | reverse complement strand
GACCGACGGGACCATAGATTTTGCTGAGTTGGCGTGGGAGCGACTCGCTCACTGCCAGGTATGGTGGAGTTTTGCGCCATAATATATTGAAACCTTATACCCTAAGATTAGGTCCACGGTCCGGTGGCCTTTTATCGGGCGGGCGCACTATACTCAAGCACTTTTGCGAGTCAAGGAAAAACCCCAATAAAATAAGGATAATAGGCCCCCTAAACCCCGAAGACCCAATCAATTATTGTACATAGAAATTACGCACCGACGGTCACTTTAGTTCCAAACTGGGGACAGCAAATTAATTTACTTCCCCGAAGCCCATAGGCGGGGTTGGCAAAGAGCCCCCTAAAAAAGGTTTCTTGGCGCTTAGCATAGCGCTGAGTGCGTAGAATGATATTCTCCTGAAGCCCTTCCCAAGTCCGTAGGCCTTGCCAGGCCTCAGCGATTTCCGAATACCCGATGGGTTTATTGGGCCAATCTCGAGGATCTTGTCCTTGCTGTATGAAGCCCCTCACCTCTTGGGGCCAGCCCTCGGAAAACATTTGCTCCACCCGTTTGGCGATACGCTGCCGCAATTCCTCCCGGCCTGGGGTGAGCCAATAAGTCTCGGTGCGATACCGCAATTCCTGGCAGCGTCCTCTCTTGAGTAAGGTCGATGGCGCCTTCCCCGTCAATTCCCAGATTTCTAAGGCTCGGATCAAACGCAGGCGATCCTGAGGTTTTACCCGCGGGGCACTCTCGGGGTCGATTTGCATCAACCGTTGGTACATGGTCTCAGCCCCTTCCTGCACCAGCTCGCCTTCGAGACGCTTGCGAACCTGGGGATCCCGTGGCGGCAGCGGGTCTAAACCTTCTAGGAAAGCCCGCAGGTAAAGGCCAGTACCACCCACTAAAACGGGAAAATGGCCACGCTGGTGGATGTCCTGCACGACTACTTGGGCTCTCCTTGCAAATTCCCCGGCAGACATCCAATTTCCTGGATCCACCTCCTCATATAACCAATGGGGTTTCTTTCGTTCTTCCATCTTGGGTTTGCCGGTCCCGATCACCAAGTGGCGATAACACTGCTGCGAATCCATATTAACGATTTCACCGTTTAGCTTTTGAGCCAATCGTTGCCCCAGGTCACTTTTTCCCGACGCGGTGGGTCCGGCGATCAATATTATTTCAATATTGGAATCGGGTGCCATCAGAGGATCCGTTTAAACCATTTTTCGATTTCACGATCGGCGATTTCTACCATGACCGGTCGTCCGTGGGGGCAGTGATAGGAACGTGGTGTGCCTTCTAAATGGACCAAGAGTTCTCGCATTTCCTCAACACTCAATCGATCACCGGCCCGAATCTGCCGGTGACAGGCCATGGTAGCCAATACGTGATCGATATGGGCGGAAAGCTCCTGAGTTTCTTGTGGGGACTCGATATGATCCACCATATCACGAAGTAATTTTATCCAATCGCACTTATTCAACAAGGTGGGATGGGCCTTAAGGGCGAAGGTGTTGCCGCCAAAATCATCGATTTCGATGCCATAGAGATCTAATTCTTTAAGACGCCCCCTTAATTTTTCCGATTCATTTGGGGAAAACTCTAAGGTCAAGGGGGTTAATAATCGTTGGCGGGGCAAACCGTTTTCAGAAAATGATTTTTTTAGTTGTTCGAAGCCAATGCGTTCATGGGCCGCATGCTGGTCGATGAGGACAAGGGCGCCGTCTTGCTCACAAACCAAATAGGTTAAATTAAATTGCCCGATCAATCTTAGTGAAGAAAACCCAAAACTTCCCATTTTGACCTGAACGGGCCCTTGATTCACAGCAGCAGGTAAGTGCTGAGAGTAATAATCCCGCAAGGCCCCCTGGATCCTAGCGGAAGGGTCTAGAGTCCCGTTCAAAGTGCCCTGCATAAAATTTTGAGAAGCTTGAGTTGGGTGAGAAGTAGGCATACCACCTGAAAAACTTTCTTTTGAAAAACGATTGTCGAAATCTTGAGGCACGTTATCTTGAACGCTTTGTTGCCATGGGGCCTGAGCTAAGGCTTGAGCGATGGTTTCGCTGATCAAATGATGAATGGCATTTCCGTTGGAAAACTTTACCTCTCGCTTGGTAGGATGCACGTTCACATCTACCAATTCTGGAGCCAGATTGAGGTGCAATAAAACCATGGGATATTGTCCGGTCATCAATAGACTTCGATAACCTTGCACGATGCCATGATTAATGAGGCGATCTTGAACATAGCGTCCATTCACATAGACAAACATTTGTCGATTGCTGCGCCGTGAAAAGTTGGGATGACCGATCAATCCCCAGATTCCCACTTCGGCGACCTGTCGTTCCACGGCAAATAGATTTTCCATGGCCTCCCGACCAAACAGGTCGAGGATGCGTTCCTTAGGATCGGAAGTTGCCGGGGAGTCCATGAAGACCTTGCCGTTGTGGGTGACCCGCCAAGATACATCTAAACGACTCAAGGCCAGGGCCGTGACCAAATCGGAAATATGGGACCATTCGGTTTCAGGTCGTTTGAGAAATTTTCTTCGCGCTGGAGTGGTGCAAAACAAATCCCCCACCCTAATACGCGTCCCTTGAGTACGGGCGGTTTCCTTTAAATGGGGGGGCTCACTTTGATTGATTTCCCAGACATAACCTACGGGTTGGCTGTTTTCCGTAGCGCTCTCCAGGATGAAATGGCTGACACTGGCAATCGCAGGCAAGGCCTCGCCGCGAAAGCCTAAGGTCGTTAAAGCAAAAAGGTCCTCAGCTTGCAGAATCTTACTGGTGGCATGGCGCTTCAAGGCCAAGGGTAATTGGTTGGCCTCAATGCCGTGTCCATTGTCGATCACCTCAATGGTTTTCATGCCCCCTTGTTCCACATTGAGCTCGATGCGATCGGACTGAGCGTCGAGAGAGTTTTCCAAGAGTTCCTTCACCACGGAAACCGGCCGCTCCACCACTTCTCCGGCGGCGATTTTATGGATCACATTTTCGCTTAATTCTCGAATGATAGGAGGGCTGTTGGCCATAGTCCAAGCCCTATGCCATGGAGATTTCAGAATGCAAGAAAATGCCCCCTCCCCCCTTGAAGCCACCCACCCGACTGCCATGAGGGCCACATCAGTATAGAAGATAGCCCCCGACCGCCTCCATAAAAAAAGCCCTGGGGTCGTTTAGTCCCCAGGGCAAAATGATCCGGATCTAGAGGGAGAAACTATTCCCGCCGCCGTCGCCTTACCAGGGTCAGGGACCCCAAGGCTAACAGCATACAGGATAACAATCCCGCGCTAGAGGATACACCGGCTCCCAATTGGCAGCCTTGCCCTAAAGCACGGTTAAAATCATTGGCACTGCCATTGATAGGGTTCGTGCCGTTTTGCACTTCCTGCCCATCGGTGGCGCCGTCGCCATCGGTATCGGGATTGCGAGGATCGCTTTCGCCCGCATCCACAAAGCCGTTGAAATTTTTATCTTCGGCCCCGTCGGACAAACCGTCTTGATCGGTGTCTTCCCGATCACAATTGGTCTCGCCGCTATCCCAGATACCGTTCAGGTTGGTATCTTCGATATGATCTAAGATACCGTCACCGTCGGTGTCGGTGGTCAAAGGATTGCATTCATTGAAATCTTTTCGGCCATTGAGATTTTTATCTTCAATGCCGTCCATGATGCCGTCACCATCGGTATCGGGATTTCGGGGATCGGTTTCACCTTCATCCCAGATACCATTTTGGTTTTTATCCTCGACGCCGTCGGGAAGTCCGTCACCGTCTGAATCTAGGTTATAGGAATCGGTTTCGCCAAAATCCAAGATACAATTTTTATTGGTATCTTCGAGCACGTCCTTGACCCCATCACCGTCGGAATCCCGTTGCGGTGCAATGAATTCACCGGGGATACACTCCTTGACACAGCTGGGATTATTATTAACCGGGCATGGGTCATTATTATCATTGACCCCATCACCGTCGGTATCGCGTAGCCTAAAATTGGTCTCATTGACGTCGGTCACACAGTTCCGGTTGATGTCTTCATACTTGTCGGGAATACCGTCACCGTCGGAGTCTTGCTCCTCAGGAGGCGCGACTCCAGGAACACATTCACTGGAACACAAGGGATTGGGATCTAAAGGACAAGTGTCGCTTCCGTCGTTAAGGCCATCACCATCGGTATCGGGATCAAAGGGATCGCTTTCACCGGGATCCACAAAACAGTTGCCATTGGTATCTTCCTGGCTATTGGGCACACCGTCCAAGTCGGAATCGGTAAAGTCATTGATCAGCTCTGGATCACAGATTCCTTCACAAGTGAGGTCGGGGTTATTGGGACAGGCATCAATGCCGTCGTTACGCCCGTCACCGTCGGAATCCTTCTTATAGGGATGGGTTTCGCCGGGATCGGGGTCGCCCACGTTGGGTTGGCCGTTTCCGCAGCTATTATCCCGATCCTCTAAGTAATTGGGGATTCCGTCGTTATCGTCGTCCCATTCGGGATCGGGTTCGATACCGGGAATACAAGGACGTTTACAGGAAGGATAAGGAATCGTCGGACACACGTCGGAGCTATCGGGATTGCCGTCGTCATCGGAGTCGGCTTTCTTCGGGTCACTTTCCCGGAATTTATCGAAGGCCCCGTCTTTATTGAGATCCTCTTGACCGTCGGGCAGGCCGTCGAAGTCCGTATCGGGACGAGTTCCGTTGGTTTCCCCATCGGTAGGATCGTATTTCCCGTTCATATTTTTATCTTCTAAGTTATCTAACAATCCGTCGTCGTCGGTATCTTGATTGGTGGGATCTAACTCACCGAAATCCCGAACACCGTCCTGGTTGCCGTCTTCAATGCCATCGGGAATACCGTCTTGGTCCGAATCGACTTTGGTGGGATCGCTTTCACCGGGATCTTTTTCGCCGTTTTTATTGCGGTCTTCTTTACCATCATCAATTCCATCACCATCGGTATCGGGATTGGCAGGATCGGTTTCACCGGGGTCCACCACACAATTACCCCCTTGATCGGGACCAATGGGCTTATCTTCTTTATTGTCGGGGATACCATCGCCATCGAAGTCGGCGTTATTGGGGAAGACCTGACCGATGACACAAGGACGGTCACCGGTACCTGGGCCAGTGCCACCACCGGTGGTCAACAGTTTGGTAAAGGTTGAATTGGGGGATGTAGTGCCGTCGGCGGCAATGCCTAGGGCAAAGATGTTTTGTCCCGCTCGGGCATTGATTCGTTTACAAAAAGATAAGGACTGAATCTCTAAAACATCGTCGATAAAGTTGGTTTCTGAATTTCCACCGCTCAGATTGCTTAAAGAGTCCCGATATAGCTCAATATGCTCAACATCAGAGGGTACCGTACCGCAGATGGTCCATTCGGTAGCGGCTCCATTGGAGGGGGCTACGGAATTAATAACCGGCTGAATGTCTGTTGCGGGAGAATCGACCGCCGTGCCGCCATTGTTGTAAATGGTGTTATGACTGACAAGGTTTTGAGTAGCGTCGAGCATTTTGACGCCAGCAGCTGTATTGTTAAAATAAAATCCGTTGATGATGGTGTTGTTCTGAGAGCCATTTTCGATCAATACTCCATATTTGCCATCGCTGGCCCGAACGCCTTCGATATTATTTTGATTGGCCCCCTGTTTAATCAAAACACCGGCTTCAGGAGCCCCGCGAATGGAAATACCTTTAAGGGTGACCTGATCGGAATCAATGATAATGGCTGAATTGCCCTCACCGATACCCGCAGCATTCAACACCACTTCGCCGCTGACGCCGGGATCTTTCTCAAGCGTAAAACCGGTAGCGGCAGGATTATCCAGAACGAGGGGAGAATTAAGTGAAATGGTACCCGAAACCTTGAAAACAATTTTTTCTGTGCAAAAGGACGGTAAGGAACTGTCTTGCAGATTATACCCGTTTTCAAATGCTCGCCTCAGCGTGCCGGGAAAATTACCGTCTACTAAAGAGGTAACTTCACACACCTTGCCCCCGTTAGAGCCTTCGGGAAGGTTCAAACCTCCGGCAAAACCATGTGGTATGCCCACATAGGCCAAGAGGAAGACTAAGGTTATTTGGATTAGGTTTCGAAAGAATCGCATCGCGATACTCCTGCTTGAATAGAATCGTTATACTTTCATTTTCCCAAAGTTTAAGGAAAACCCGATTCGTTAAAATTACTCTGATGCGCCGCCCGATGATCCTTGAATACTCCGGACGATGCCTAAGACATCAAAGCCTCCAAAAATTTGCCACATGGGATCGGTTCCAATTCTAAGTGGCGGATTGCCGGGTCCGGCGTCGATTTCAAAGGAAGTCA
This sequence comes from Deltaproteobacteria bacterium, assembly GCA_021772695.1. Lineage (GTDB taxonomy): Bacteria > UBA10199 > UBA10199 > DSSB01 > DSSB01 > JAJFLL01. Next base: position 5,255 of record JAJFLL010000154.1, on the reverse strand, counting down.
GCATGTGGTCGATCCCCGCACCCAATCGAATATTTCCATCCCAAGCATGCAGGTATAATTGACCGCCCAAATTGAAACCACCGTCGAAATCTAGGTGGGCCGAATAAGGTGCTCCGACGTCAACATTATCGCTGCTCCAACCCACATAACCGAGATTGACTTGGCCACCGAGACCGAAGTGACGGTGGATGAATCCATTAACTTCACCCAAGGCACCGATATTGATACCGGTTAAGCCACTGGATGGCACTCCTGAGGTATTGGGATTGGTCAAAAAGTGGGTTCGAAAATCGATACCGGCACGGATATCTAGATCGCCATTGGGCTTGTCGGCCCGTGGGTTCAAGGCAAAGGCTGTGATGGATGGCTGCAGCATCAAGGAACCGCCGTTATAGGGTTGGGCGGCACTGGCAAAGGGTTCTTCACCGGGAGCTATGGAAGATCCAAAGTTGTAACCTCCGCCAATCACCAAGTGAAAGCGTTGCCACAATCCAAAACTAAAGGGAGCAACTTCAGACGCCTCAGCAGGTTCAGCGGGCGGCGGAGCGGGTTCAGCAGGCGCAACCACCACTTCCTCAGCAGGAGCCGTCACCTCAGCGGGGGCTACTCCAGTTTCGGGTGCTGCCTCTGGTGCAGGAGCATCCTCTAAATCATTTGGCGGGACTTGGGCCGCCGGTGGACTCGGTCGATCAACGGTTGCGGACATAGACTTTCTCCTCTCGTGAGAACTAAAAAATGCATTGCGCCGATCCCCCCGCAGCCGGCTTAACAACCCCCTATGTCTTCCAGTAATTTCTGTACAAAAACACCTCTGGAACTAGGTGAAATTCTTAAGCAAATTTTCTGAATGCTTCGACCTATTCGGAGCTTCCAAAAGAAAGTTGTGAAAAAATGTATTTTGTTCCGAAGGGAATCGATTCCCATTCAAGGAATGGTGGGGGCTCTAGACGGTAGGAAAGGCAATTGGATGACCGGAGGGCGACAGTTGGGAAACTTCCCCTTTAATTCATGGAAACCAGATAAGGAACGTCAATCATGGAAGTGAGAGTTTTGCCAAGAAAATCAAAAACCGCATTCATCAAATCATGGGAACCCTTGGAGCGGGATTTTAAATGGCGAGCTAGGTCGAGATAAATGGCTTCGAATTCTTGTTTTAATCCGCGGGAAAAAAACAACTGGGTATTTTGTTCTAAGTCGACGTGAGCCTGATAACAAGACAGATAAGGAGCTTCTTTAAAGGTTTCTAAATGGTAAAGAGCCAAGGCCAATTCTTTGGGCTCTAATTCGGTCAAACGGGCCATTAAAGCGGTGATTTCTGGGTGGGCATTTTCAAGTTCAGCGATATCTGAACTCTCTGAATTTAACCATTTTTCTTTCACACCATACTCCTCTTGCAATGGAATTATCGGTCCTTTTGCCCAAGGGTTGCTGGTGGAAAAAAAGAAGATTATTCGTAGGTAATTTGAAAATCTCGACGGGAAATGCTCTGAAAGGTCAAGGTATCTCCGCTGCTACTGTCATCACCGGTAAAAATCTTAGTATAGACAAAGCTTAAGAGGCCTTCTGGAGAGGCCATTAATCGAACATCCACATTTTGCACCGCCGTGTCGCTTAATCCTGCGAGTAAATCGGCGTAGGGTCCCGAGTCGGGTTCCATTCGACTAGAAATATCGGTGAGCGAAATGGGATCTCTTTGGGATCCATTGTAAACATAGGCGACTAAATTGCGGTTTTCTTCAAAGGCCAAAATGAAATTACCGCGGTGATCGGTTGTCACCGCGTGAGAATTGATGTGGTCCTCAGATGCAAAGGCACCACCTTGAATCAGGTCACGAAAAATTACATTATCGCCAATGGGTGTACCTGCAGAGGTAAGAAAGTTTCCCTGTAGAATGGGATCGTCTGCATCGAGCAGTGCGTTCCAAACCACCATCATGGCACCATCATCCTGCATGGCGATGCTCACTTCAGGCGACGAGGGTAAGGCATTGGTCGTAAAAGTATGGTTAACGCCGGTAGCTGTAGATCCTGAAAAGGACCGCACCCGAACTTCATTGCTGCCGGTAATTTCGGCCAAGGCCCACTGATCACCAGCACCGCGGGTGATTTGAAACTGTATCGGTTCTTCTCCAAGAGTTTCCTGTTCTTGTTCGATCCCGGAATCGTCAAAACGAGTCCAGGCCAAGCTGCCTTCGCCATCTCGATAGACCACGAGAAACCCATCGTTTAAGGCCACCACCTGGCCCTGAGGAAAACCAGTGCGAATGCTACTGGGAAGGATTTCTATTTCCTCACCTAGAGGAGACCCGGAGGCATCAAGTCGTAGGGCCACTAAACTGGAGGGGGCATCGTCACCTTCGATACGGCTGAATACCACGACGGAATCGCCGTTGCCTAAACGGGCTACGGAGGTATCCCGCGGAATACTAGTGGGCGAAACGGCCACCCGTTGGGCGGAAGTTAAACTGTCACCTGCAGCAACGGCCGCATAAGTGCCATGCTCATCCAAATCGCTAGTATTGGATACAGACCAAACTACGGTCGAAGCAGATGCCTCATCGATGGATCCTTGAACCTGCCTGATCTTTCCTTGGATGGGATCGGCATTGAGACTGGTTTCCACACCCAAGACTTCGATACTGTCAATGGGATCTCCCACTAGGCCATTGGCTTCATGGGGGTCCCCAGCACAACCTTGCAAGGCTGTGGGCAAAGACAAGGCTGAATATTGGAGGGGATTGGATCGCCAAAAGGAATTCACCGGAGCCACCGAGCCTTGGGCAGCCATTCCGGCCAATTGGGATGCACTTAAACGAATGCTTTGCACCGAAGAGCGCATGGACTCGGGGCCTGCCTCAGGCTCACAAATGGGTGCCGGTTCGGGTTCACATACGCCCAAGGTTTCATCATAAACGATGCCAGATGTGCGCTGAATTTTTGCAGTCATGAAACTTTTCCCTAAATTAAAACTTAAGTGCATCCCCAAATAATTTTGTTAGGTTTCCCATGAAAAATCGGTAGATTTGTCGAATTGTTGCGCTTCTCCTCATTCTCAAAGCCGGACTGGGGAACCCGACGAAATTTCGGCCTAAAATATGTGAATTATTGACCTGAAATATTATTGATAACTATTTGTTTTTTATGAAAAAATTAAAAACCACACCTGGGCCTGCCCTCAAGACTCGCGATTTACGGTCTTTCATCGCCATGGACATCCTGGAAGCCAGTCAAAAATTGCAACGGCAAGGCAAGGACATCATCAGTTTTTCCATCGGCGAGCCGGATTTTCCAGCCCCAGCAGTGGTGAAACGAGAAATTATTCGCGCTATTCAAGAGGACTTCACCCAATACACCCACTCCTTAGGGATGCCCGAGCTGAGAGAAGCTATTTCAGAACATTACGCCAACCGTTATCAAGTGAGTGTTCATCCAGATCAAATTCTGGTAACTGCCGGTACCTCCCCTGCCCTTTTGCTAACTTTTGGCGCCCTATTAAATCGCGGCGACGAGGTGGTGATCAGCGATCCCCACTACCCCTGCTATAGTAATTTTATCAAATTCTTAGAAGGTCGATTGGTTTATGTGCCCGTTCGAGAAAAAGATGGCTTTCAGTTTCGCCCCGAGGAAGTGAAGAAAAAATTAACGAGCCGGACCAAGGCCATCTTTCTGAATTCTCCTTCGAACCCCACCGGCTGTGTGATGCAACCGGCGGTTCTCAAAAAAATATCCAATTTAGGCAAAATGATTGTCAGCGATGAGATCTACCACGGGCTTACCTATGAAGGAGAAGAGCGCAGTATATTGGAATTTACCGACCAAGCCTTCGTGCTGAACGGTTTTTCAAAGGCCTATGCCATGACCGGTTTTCGACTCGGGTATTTGATTGCACCTAAAAAGTTCATTCCCGTCTTACAAAAGATGCAACAAAACTTCTTTATTTCTACCTCAAGTTTTACCCAACGGGCCGGAATCGCGGCCCTAAAAAGGACCATGGGAGCCAGGGAAAAAATGCGCCGCATCTTTAATCAACGCCGCAAGGTCATGCTCGATGGAGTTCGCCAATTGGGTTTCGGGGTGGCAACAGATCCTACCGGTGCCTTTTATGTTTTTGCCAATGCCAAACATTATACGCGCGACAGTTACCGTTTTGCCATGGACCTGTTAAATTCGACGGGCGTTGGAGTTACGCCCGGCATTGATTTTGGCCCAGGCGGTGAAGGGTATTTAAGATTTTCATATGCTACTGATGTGAAGAGAATCAAAGAAGGCCTAGCGCGAATTCAAGATTTTCTTCATTCACGCAAATTATTGGATTGAGAGGAGTATGGCTCTAGGGCCCATATTATTGTGGTTTCGTCTCGATTTACGCCTCAGCGACAATCCAGCTTTGTATCGGGCCATAGAAACCGGCAGACCGATTTTACCATTATATATTTGGGCTCCTGAAGAAGAGTCTCCTTGGGCGCCCGGTGCGGCATCACGAGTTTGGTTGCATGGGTCTCTTAAAGCCCTAGATTCCAGTTTAAAGAAAATCGGCAGTCCATTATTCCTATTTTCAGGAAAAACCAAAAATATCCTTTCTCAACTTGCATCCGACTTAAATGCCTATGCCATTTATTGGAACCGTCGCTACGAACCAAAAATAATCGAACGCGATTCGAAATTAAAATCCTTTTTGGAAGGCAATGGCCTTGAAGTAAAAACATTTAACAGCCACCTCTTAGTAGAACCCTGGGAGCTGCCCACCAAAGCCGGCACCCCCTATCAAGTATTCACTCCATTCTGGCGGGCCCTTCGCGCACTACCGCTCTCAAAAGCTATACCCATACCCCAAAAAAGACTGGTTCAACTTAAAAAGGCTCCACAAGGGGTCTCGTTAGAATCTTTAAAATTACTTCCAAGCATAAGCTGGGATTCCGGCATTCACCAATCGTGGGTGCCAGGAGAGGCGGCGGCGCAAAAGAGTCTAAAATTATTTATAGATGAAAATTTACACCAATATGAAATAACCCGGGACCACCCTGCCCGCGACGGGACTTCAAAACTTTCGCCGTACCTGCATTTTGGGGAGCTCTCGCCTCGGCAAATTTGGCATCAAATCACTTCGAAAAATATCGTTTCGGAAAATGCTTTAAAAGCAGAAACTAAGGAGAATTTTTTGCGTGAACTGGCATGGCGGGAATTTGCCTATCACCTCTTATTCCATTTCCCCAAGACCACCGAACAACCTTTAAAAAGTAAATTTTTAAAATTTC
>JAJFLL010000153.1 GCA_021772695.1 Deltaproteobacteria bacterium | reverse complement strand
CGGTGGGGGTGCAGACCGGACAGGACCCGGCCGGACCGTAAAATTAACACAAATTTTCAGAAGACAATTATCCGTCAGTCCCATAGCCCTGCGCCAACACCTCGCGCCCCTTCGACCCCATGGGCGCCGAAACAATACCCTCGGCCTCCATCTGCTCGATCAATCGAGCCGCTCGGTTATAACCGATGCGTAAGCGTCGCTGCACCATAGAGATACTGGCTTGCCGGGATTCCGTAACCACTGCCACAGCTTGATCGTAAAGTTCGTCGGATTCTTCTCCGTCGTCACCCCCACCCTTGCTAGGCAATTTCATGGTCATGATCTCTTCGTTATAGATCGGTTTGGATTGAACCTTGATGTGCTTCACCACCCGTTGAATCTCTTGATCACTGACAAAGGCCCCGTGTACCCGAACCTGTTTGGAAAGTCCCGGTGGAATAAACAACATGTCACCGTTGCCTAGAAGTTGTTCCGAACCGATGCTATCGAGAATGGTACGGGAATCATGCTTACTCGTGACTTTAAAAGAAATACGGGAAGGAAAGTTCGCTTTAATGATGCCGGTAATGACATCTACAGAAGGCCGTTGCGTGGCCAAAATCATATGTATGCCGGCGGCACGGGCCATTTGCGCCAAACGGGTAATATATTCTTCGATCTCTCGACCGGAAACCATCATCAAGTCAGCCAACTCATCAATAATGATGACGATAAACGGCAGTCGTTCCTCGTGACGAATGGGATCATAGTCGCTGCCGTCAATTTCGGGCTTGGGTTTATGGTCTTTGAAGAAACCTTCATCAAATTTCTTATTATAGGTGGAAATATTTCTCACCTGGGCGTCGGAAAGCAGCCGATAGCGACGCTCCATCTCTTTGACCGCCCATGCCAACGCCAAGGTGGCCTTTTTCGGCTGGGTCACCACCGGCAAAAGCAAATGGGGAATGTCGGCGTAGATAGACAGTTCTAACATCTTGGGATCGATGAAAATAAAACGCACCTCTTGGGGAGAATTTTTCATCAACAAAGACAAGATCATCGAATTGAGGCCCACCGATTTACCAGCGCCCGTGGCACCGGCCACCAATAGATGGGGCATCTTTGCCAAATCAGCCACAACAGGTGCGCCCTCGATATTTTTGCCTAAAGCCAGGGCTAATTTAGAATCGTTTTTTTGAAATCGCCCATCACCAATGATTTCACGAAAATAAACGGTTTCTCTTTCAGTGTTGGGGATTTCGATGCCAACCGCCGGTTTTCCGGGCAAGGGAGCAACGATACGCACCGGTCGCCCCCCCATCGATAGGGACAAGTCGTCGGTCAAATTGACGATCTTGTTGACCTTCACCCCAGCGGCCGGTTCAAATTCATACATGGTTACCACTGGGCCGGGGTGGATCTCGGTCACCCGACCTTCTACAGAATAGTCCTGCATCTTACTTTCTAATAAAACCGCACTGGCCTTGAGATTTTCTTCATCAACTTGTGTGTTGGGATTGGGCGGAACGGGATCGAGTAGGCCCAAGTTAGGTAGGTCGAAATCACCGTCAAATTTACCAAAGGTCAATTGATCGTCTTTTTTGGGATCTTGCTTCGTTGTCAGTTTCTTATAGATTTTTAGCTCGGCGCCGGGTTTTCCGGAATGAATCTGAGGAGTAGAGGGCTTTCCTACCGCAGGCACAGACCGTATCGGTATGGGTTCTGATGCCTTTTTTTCTTGGGAGGACTGCCGTTGAAAATTGATTTTTAATCGCTTCTTTTCATCTTGTTCCTGTTTTTGCTGTTCGGCCTTGGCGGCTTTATTCAAACGGCGAACTTCCACCCTTTTGCTCCACCATTTCCCCAAGCGACCCCAATTGAGCCGCACCAACTCCTCGGTAACCGTAAAAAGGTGCAAAAAAAATCGCCCCGCTACTTTAAAAATATCAAATACCGATATTTTGGTGGCCCAAAGAAAGGCCAATAGGCCCACGGCGGTTACCAATAAATAGGAACCCGCCTCACTAAGGTAACGCCTTAGCTGTTCGCCCAATAGCGCGCCGATCAGCCCACCCGCCAAGGTAGGTTGACCAAACACCTTGATCACATTGAACTTCAGTTGAAAAAGAATGGCAGCCATGATGAGGGAGACCACCAATAAAACCCCCTCGGACCAGCGTAGCCGCTTCTGTTTGGAAAAGGAAAAAAATGCCGCCAGAAATAATAAGAGCCCTACAAAGTAGCTGGCCAATCCCAGAGATGTAATTAGGCCATCGGCTAAATAGGATCCGATGATCCCACCATAATTTTGCACAGCGGCCCGGGAAGCGGCGGAGTTGAAAGACGGGTCACTGGATGTAAATGAAAATAGGCTCAAATATACAAATGCGCCCAAGGTGAAAAAAAGGATGCCCAAGATTTCATGAATAAAAGAGCGCGGCTCGTTTTTCGAAGGATTTTTTGCCATGGTTTTTCAACGAGATGGGACGATCTTAATCGGCCTGTTTTCTTAAAAATGTCGGAATGTCATATTCGTCTTGGCCCCCATCCACCATCCCGATTTCAGCC
>JAJFLL010000152.1 GCA_021772695.1 Deltaproteobacteria bacterium | reverse complement strand
AGAATGCAGTACGTCTAATAGCCACAAAACTAAAAAAATCACGCTACCTGAGAGTAAGGCCTTGGTTGCCGCCCACAATATTTCCCCCCCCACCACTTCAGACATGGACACCGGAGTCATAGCGATCCCCTGGGCGGTTTTCTGTTCTTTTAATCGAGTGTAAGAACCGTAGGTGGTCTCAAAGGTGACCCCGTTCATGACAGAAAAGACCACCATGGCCGGGGCAATAAATACCAGATAACTCATTCCCTGAATTTGTCCCACGAAACGCCCCACCCCGTATCCCATGGCAACCAGATAGATCAGGGGTTCCAAAAAGTTGACCAAGAGGTAAAAGACGAGGTTTTTTTTCCAAACCACCAGGTCACGCCGCCAGACTTTAAAGATCCGCAAGGTTATCATCAGTCCCTCAGCTCCCTTCCGGTCAAGGTTAGGAAGACGTCTTCCAAGGTGGCGGGGCGCAGGTGAAAGTCCATGGCCTTGATTTCTGGAATTTCATTCCAAAGTTCATGGTGAGTTTCCCCCAAAAATACAAATAAGGTATCACCGACTCCCTCTACCCGGTAGTGGCCGTCGATCCGACCGCGTAAATCTTGCAGCTGTGGTCCAGAGCCCCTGATCTCTACCACTTCACGGCCCACATGGTCCCGAATCAGTTGATTCGGCGTCCCCATACTGAGAATTTTGCCGTGATCCATGACAACTAAGCGATCGCATAGCTGGGCAGCTTCTTCCATGTAATGGGTCGTCAGCACCATGGTGACCCCACTGGATTTTAGGGAACGCAATTTCTGCCAAATCAAATGTCGGGCTTGGGGATCAAGGCCCGTGGTAGGTTCATCCAATACCAATAAATCGGGACGATTGATCAGGGCACGGGCGATCAAGAGGCGCCGCCGCATGCCACCGGATAATTCATTCAATTTTTTTGATTTTTTTTCACTGAGCGAAAAAAAGGCCAGCAATTCTTCGCTACGTCTTTTGGCCTCCTTGGGAGGTAAATCAAAATAATGGGCATAGAGCAGGAGATTCTCTTCAACGGTTAGGTAAGAATCCAGCAAGTCTTCTTGGGGTACCACCCCGAGGCGGGCTTTAATGTCACGTGCATGATGTTGGACCTCCCGCCCAAACACTTCCAAAGTACCACCGGATGGAGGTGAAAAGCAGTAGATCATTCGCATGGTGGAAGTCTTGCCCGCCCCGTTCGGACCCAAAAATCCAAAACATTCCCCATGATGAACCTCAAAATCGATCCCCACCACCGCCTGAAGCTCGTAAAAATTTTTCTTTAGGCTCCGCGCAGATATGACGGGGGCTCTGTCCTGAGGCTTTTGCGTCATGTTTTAAGAAACTCCCACCCCATTTTTGAAGCGGCGGGCCAACTCCTGACCGACTTGAGTGATATCCCCTGCCCCCAAAGTCAGGATGACGTCGCCTTCTTTGATTTCCTCTAGGATTCGCTCGGCCAAGGTATGGCGATCATGATGATAGAAGTGATGACTATGTTGCACCGCATCGCTTAGGGCCCGGCCAGAAATCCCCACAATGGGTTCTTCTCCCGCTGCATAAATTTCGCTCAAACCTAACACATCGCAAGGACCGAATGCCTGGGCAAATTCTTGAAAATGATCCCGGGTCCTGGAGTATCGATGGGGTTGAAATAGGACGATCAATCGCCGTTTGGGAAAGGCCTGTCGCAAGGCTTGCAGAGTGGCCTCAATTTCAACGGGATGATGTCCGTAATCATCCACCACGGTCACTTTACCATCGTATAAAATTTGCATACGGCGTTGGATGCCACTGAATTGTCGCAGGGATTTTGCAATACTGCGAAAGGGGATTTCCAATTCTCGACCCAGAGCGATGGCCCCCAAGGCATTGGCCACATTGTGCCGCCCAGGCATATGCAAGGTGACGGCGCCGAGGAGGTCCTTACGGTGCATGACTTCGAAGCGTTGTCGCAAACCATCTACCTTGATCTTCTGGGCCGAATAGTCGGCCCCTTTTTCTAAACCGTAGGTAACGAGTTTTCTTTTAAATCGGGGCATCAATTCCCGCACCACAGGATGGTCTTGGCAGGCCACGATACTGCCATAGAAAGGGGCCTTATTGGCAAATTCCACAAAGGTTTCCTTGAGGGCTTCAAAGTCTTTGTAATGATCCATGTGCTCGGGATCAATATTGGTGATCAAGGCCAGGGTGGGATTTAATTTTATAAAGGAGCCATCGGATTCATCGGCCTCGGCCACTAGGTAGTCTCCCTTTCCCAACTTTGCATTGCTCCTCAAACTATTGAGTCGGCCCCCAATGACCAAGGTGGGATCCAAGCCACCGCCTGACAACACCTGCCCTACCAAAGAGGTGGTCGTCGTCTTTCCGTGGGAACCCGCAATGGCTACCCCGTATTTGATGCGCATCAGCTCGGCCAACATCTCGGCTCGAGGAATCACCGGGATATGTTGTTTCTTGGCGGCTACCACCTCCGCGTTGTCCGGTCTTACCGCCGATGAAATGACCACCACATGGGCCGAATCCACGTTGCCGGCTTTATGTTTGTAATAGACCTTTGCGCCCTTCTTGCGCAGCCGTGTGGTCACAGGACTGCGCTTTAGATCGGAACCGGAAATTCGATACCCCAAATTTAATAAAACCTCGGCGATTCCACTCATGCCAATGCCGCCGATTCCGACGAAATGAATATTCTGATAGCGATTGAACACTCGAACTCCTTTAGGCTAAGGCACCGATCTATCGTAAGAATCGGCCCTTTGGCTATGGCCCAGTGCGAAAAAATCGAAAAAGCCATATACAGCCATGTTATTATTAATATTTTTCCTACGCACCTTCAAGGGGTCAGGCCCGATAATTTATTTGAGAGAGTGGAGTCAACGGAAGCCCGAAGGAATATTAATGACAGCGCCAGCCGGAAATCGGGAGCAACCACAGAATGTGCAAAACGAGCATTGTCCTGAAGAGATCCGCGAAGTGGTCCTCCCCCATGATGTCTGCTCGGAGCCCAATCCCGAATGGCGGGAACCCGAAGAACGCTATCGAAGATTATCGATCCAATGGGATGCGGTCCAGTGGGGCCACCGCCTACTTCCCGATCCCGACTTCAGCGCCTTTTATCGCATGGGCTTCGGTGCCATCTTTCGGCCCTTTGACCACACTCCTGTTGGAGTCTTCGGCTTCGGCGCCCAATTTGATTTAAAACTTTCCCACGAAGGCCCGGCCTCTGATGAATTCTTGGCGCTCGGCCGAGTGCAGACCAGCCTTAATCTTCACCCCGCCCGACAGGAACGCCTCACCATCGCGGCCTTAGCCGGAGTTAGGCACCTCTACGGTCAAGACCGCAGCTTACCAGACCTCCCCGGTTCCCAACCGGTCAGCGGCACTTTGCCTGTGGTCGGTGGGGAGTTGGCCTTTGAGTCCAGTCTATTTCGATGGCTCACCCTTTCTCCCTATCTCGGGGTCCATTACACCTTCGGGGGCGAAGTGGAAGGCGACCGGGACGGTCCCAATCTGAGAATCGATCCATCGGTTGATTTAATCGCAGGTGCACGGTTCACCTTTGATTTCTTGCCCGTCGGGGAATAATTTAGAAAAGTCCTTTGGGGATTCACCCATCCATTCGTTAAAATAGACCCATGATCAAAAAGAAACGACAAGTCCTGGTCAAGAGCGAGCAGCTCTATTTAAGCCCCCTTCTCGAGGAATACGCTCCTACCTTGACCTTGTGGTTCAATGACTCCGAAGTCTATGAGGTCATGCGCGACATGAGCTTCAAGACCAACGAAGAAACCGAACGTCAGTGGGTCAGACAATGCCAACAAGACCCCACCCATCACATGGTAGCCATTTTCTATTTACCCGAAGACAAACTGATCGGTTACGGAGGATTCAAAAACATTCAGTTAGAAGATCGTGCGGCGGAACTCTGGATCGTTATCGGCGAAAAGGAATACTGGGGGCAAGGCTTGGGTAAGGAGGGGCGTTGGCTCATCTGCCATTACGGTTTTGAGAAATTGGGTTATCATAATATCTTGGGGGAACATTATGCCATCAACCCGAGATCATTAAACAATGCCTTGAGAACCGGCGCCAAAAAAGTGGGCACACGACGTGAGTCTAAATGGCTCCACGGCCAATTTATCGACGTTCATTATACCGATATGTTGCGGGAAGATTTGATCAAACCCACCCCGAAAGACAAATAAATCATATTCTAAATTAATTTTGCCCTTGAGGATTTCTACTCGACATGCTTGGAAGGCACGGCTGTCAAAATTCAATGACAAAAGGGGCACAAATGGTTTCGCTGGTAAAACCCATTGGGTTTATTTTTTTGTTATCCTCCTTATTATTGGGCACGGCTTGCGGATCCGTAACCGAGTTGTCCAACAATCCACCTACCACAAACCCAACCAATAATAATGTTCCCAATGGATCGCAAAATTTTTCCAATTGCATGGTCTTTCCGGCAGACAACTCCTGGAACCAAAATATTTCCACCGCCCCGCTTCACCCCAATTCAGCAAATTACATTGCCCACATCCTTGCCGAAGGAAACGCCAACCTGCATGCGGATTTCGGTTCCAATCCCGAATATGGCATTCCCTTTATTGTGGTCGATGGCACACAGGAACTTATTCCCGTCCATTTTCTAGATTTTGTTGATGAAAGCGACCCGGGCCCCTACCCGATTCCTCCCAATGCCCCCAATGAAGGCGGTGGCGACCGTCACGTGCTGGCCTTTGACCAAGACCAGTGCATGTTGTATGAGCTGTATCACGCGGAGTATACCTCGGGCGCCTGGGAAGCCGACTCGGGAGCCGTCTTCGATTTGAGTTCCAATGAACTACGCCCCGACGGTTGGACCTCTGCCGATGCGGCAGGATTACCGATCTTTCCCGGCTTGGTTAAATATCAAGAAGCAGTAGAAGACAAAAAAATCCTTCATGCCATTCGTTTCACCGTGAGTGCCACGCAAAAGGCCCACATCGCTCCGGCCACCCATCATGCCAGCAACATCACAAACCCCAATGCCCCACCCATGGGGCTGCGATTAAGACTCAAGGCCGATTTCGATATTAGTAATTACCATGGTGCGGCTCGGGTGATCCTCGAGGCCTTAAAAACCTATGGGCTCATTCTGGCCGATAACGGTAGTGATTGGTATCTAAGTGGAGCCCGCGATTCCCGTTGGGATGATGAGGACCTCAATCAACTCAAGACCGTTCCCGGTTCGGCCTTTGAAGCGGTCGATACGGGAGAACTCATTTATTAAATTATCACCGCTCTAGGCCTTAGGCATCGCGGTGCACTAAGCCCGGAGAAAAGGCGGGCAGGCAGATGGCGATGTATTGCGCTCCGTCGGCACCAGGGGTGCTGTATTGCACCCATTCACCTTTGGGAGCGAATACGGTTTGTCCCGCTTGGACCGTAAGCTCTTCTTTTTCGGATTTTACCACCAAGGCGCCCTGCAAAACGTAGGTATATTCATCGAACTCTGGGGTCTGTCCGGGTTCACTCCATCCGGAAGGACTCGTCATATGGGCCAAACTGATCCCAAGCGTTTGCGTATTCACCCGCCCAATAAATTCTCGAATAATTTTTGGAGGCTGACCGGCTGCCTCCACCTGGGTAGCTTGGGCAATCAACTGCACCATGTTCTCTCCT
>JAJFLL010000151.1 GCA_021772695.1 Deltaproteobacteria bacterium | reverse complement strand
GTCAAGCATGCCAACGGTTTTTTTACCGCCTATGCGCATAATAAAAAGAATTTGGTCAATAAGGGAAAGAAGGTAGGGCAGGGGGATAAAATCGGCATCGTGGGTTCCACGGGTAGTTCCACTGGTTCCCACCTGCACTTTGAAGTTCGGGACAAAGCCGGCACTTACGATCCCCTTGCATTCTTGCCCTCCAAACGTTATCTGACCCGCCGATAATTCAAACCCAACAAGGCACTTACTATGGATCTAAAAACGATTGTTCGCGATGTTCCTGACTTTCCCAAGCCGGGCATCATTTTTAAAGACATCACCCCTTTATTGCAAAATCCCGTAGCCTTTCGCTTTATCATCGATACCTTGGTGAAAAGGTATGAAGGTAAAGATGTCGATGTCATCGCCGGTGTAGAATCTCGAGGGTTTTTATTTGCCTCGGTGCTTTCGTATGCATTGAAAAAGCCTTTGGTGGTGATTCGAAAAAAAGGAAAATTGCCCCACATCAAGGTCTCTTATACTTACCAATTAGAATACGGCGAAGACACTATCGAGATGCATGAAGATGCTTTTCCCAAGGGCTCGAAGGTATTGATCGTCGATGACTTGTTGGCCACAGGAGGCACCGCAGAGGCCTCTGCCAAGTTAGTGGAAAAAATGGGAGGCGAGATTGCTGAAATCGCGTTTTTAATTGAATTGGGTTTCTTGAAGGGTCGAGAGCGGCTCAAGCCCCATCCTGTCTTTTCACTGGTCGATTATTAAGGGCATCCTAGTCGCCTACAAAGAATTCTTTAATTTCACCACCGGCCTTTTTGAAGCCCTTGCCCATGGTCTTGCCACCCTTTTTGATGCCATCACCGGCCTTAATCGAACCTTCTTTGATGGTTTTTCCGGTGGTCTTGCTTCCCTCTTTAATATGATGGCCGGTATATTTCATGGCACCCCAAACACTGTCGGGTTCAGGAGCATCGTCGTCATGGTTATCATGGTCGTGTGAGTCGGAATGCTGCTCCTCTGTATTGGATTCGGCCCAAACCGCCGGGGCCAAGTAAAGAGAGGAAATGAGCAGCACCGCAGGTAATACCATTAATTTATAAATCATTTTTTGCATACATTCCTGCATACCATTCCGGTAAAAACTTGTCTATGGCCGGGTCTCGGCGGTGCCGTAAAAGCACTTTAGGGCCTTATTTATGTGGTGACAGATTGGCCAAAGCCTTGGAGTCATGGACGGGTACCAAGGTAATTTCATTGGAATGTTCTACCAATTCCCGAAGCCGGGCACGGGTTTTTCTCGCCTGGGTTCGGTCGGTATCCGAAAAAAATTCGGCCAATAAGGATCTAGACTCAGGTTTGCCATCCTCATCGACACCCCAGAGAGCGTCGCCAACGATCAAATACCGTTGGTCCGATTTTACATTTAAAAAGATGCCCAAGGAACCGGGTGTATGGCCAGGTAGTGACACCAGCACCACACTGCCATCACCAAACCAATCGTAACTTTGAGAAAAATTCTCATAGGGAATCTCTTGTAGTTTAATGGGGCGCATGCGTTCGGTGATAGCCTCAAGATGATCGGGAAAGATTCCGTGGTTGTAGGGACTCTTTAAATTTTTCAGCCACGTAGATTCTTCAGGAAGTAAATAGATTGGAATCGAAGGCAAGTCTTTGGTCCCGCTTAAATGGTCCCAGTGGGCGTGGGTCAGTAAGATCGCACTGGCTTCATGGAGTCGGGGGTAGCTCTTTTGATAGTCCCCTAAGGGACGAGTGAATTTGAGGGGAAAGAAACTTCGCACCCACCACGGGGCATTGGCCCATTCTTGTTCAAAATTTCGACCCAAACCTGCATCGATCAATAGGTTGCCTTTGGGATGCTGTACCCACAAGGCTCCCAAGGGCATGGTGCGCCGTTGCAGTAGGTTGCCGCCCTGTTTTACAAAGGCCTCCCAACCGGCTATTTCCCCGGATTGTAGATAAGATATTTTAAGTGCTGGCATTTTTTCATCGAAGTCTGGTCGCGGTGCAAAGGTCGAAGGGGGGATTTGTATCGAGGTTGGAGCTCGCAGTAAAAAGGTTATAACGGCGAGTCCCACCAGGGTAAGGGTAATGAGTAGAAGCCAGAACTTGCGTAACATGATCGATGCAACTCCAAATTGAGGCCCTTAGGTTTCTAATAATATCCAAGGAAAATTGGTGTATTCTAGTGGGTCGTCGAGTGCTTCACCCGGCCTCGATACGGTATCTTTAAAAACTTCAAAAGACTTGGACCAGTCCATTAGGTCGAGTCCCATGTAGTGGCGGTGATTCTTGGGTAAATGACTTTGGCAAAAGTCCATGCGTTTTTTGGCTTCGAAATATAGTTTATTAAACCCGTTTAGATTGCCGCCATACATTTTTAATAGGGCCGCCGAATACTGAATCAAAGATTGTAGAAATTGTCCGTAGGCGTCCAGCTTGGGAGTACACAACCACACCGATTCCCAGGCCTCATGGGCTTCCCACCAAAATCCATGGTTATAGAGATCGACCCCGTAGAGGTATGCTTCGTTTTTTTTCCATTCTTGAGGGGGCGAGAACTTTACCTTAGGTTCTTCTCGGCCGTAGCTGTGTCCTTCAGGGTGAATGCCCGGGTGTGGGTTAACCGTGGGCAGGTACCGGTAAGGGGGAAAGGGAATCTGGGTATATCGGGGAACCGCAGGTTGCATCGTTGGCCTCATCAAGATCAAGTCTTTGGGCATGTAAACTAATTGTGCCTATTATGGAACAATTTTCCCTTGATTTCTCTGACGAAGGAGACCATGGCCCTTGAAGGTGCCAACCCTCATCAATCTGGAGCCATACCATGAGTGATATTTTGTGGAGGCCAACTCCCGAAATTCTAAATGAAGCCAACATCTCTCGATTCATGAAACTCCATCATATCCCTGATTATGATTCCTTGATTGCCAAGGCATGCAGCGACACCGAGTGGTTCTGGGAGGCCTGTTTAAAAGATTTAAAAATTAAGTGGCAGCGACCCTACGAGAAATTACTCGACGCCACACAGGGATTTCCCTGGGCCAAATGGTTTGTGGGCGGTCAGCTCAATATTGTCGACAATTGCATCGACCGGCATGTGGCAGAGGGTAGGGCAGAACAGGTTGCCATGATCTGGGAGGGGGATTGCGGCGCCACGGTAAAATATACCTATGGTCAATTGCAAGACAAGGTGGACCGTTTTGCCGCAGGTTTGGCCTCGCTAGGCGTCAAAACCGGTGATCGTGTCGGGCTCTACTTGCCCATGGTGCCAGAAATGGTGGTGAGTTTTTTCGCCTGTCTAAAAATCGGGGCCATCGTGATCCCCATCTTTTCAGGGTTCGGTGCGGAACCCTTGACAGTGCGGCTCAACAACGCCGAGGCAAAAATATTGATCACCGCCGACGGCAGTTTTCGTCGTGGCAAAGAAATTTCCATCAAAGCGGCTGCAGACCAAGCCATTGCCAAGGTTGAATCCATTGAAAAAGTCGTGGTGGTCAAACGAACCCATAAGGAAGTTCCATGGAATCCGGAACGGGATTTGTGGTTCGATGATTTGATCTCAGAAAATCATCCACCGGTTCCGACGGCGGTATTAGATGCTGAATCCCATAGCATGATCATCTACACCTCGGGCACCACCGGGCTACCTAAGGGAACGGTGCACACCCATGGTGGGTGTTTGGCGCAAATGACCAAAGAGGTGGGCTATTATTTTGATACCAAGCCCGGTGATGTTTTTTTCTGGGTGACCGATATCGGTTGGATGATGGGGCCTTGGGAAATGATCGGTACCCTGTCTTTGGGATCCACCTTCGTCATCTTCGAAGGCGCGCCGGATTATCCCAAGCCTGACCGCTTATGGGATATGGTCGAGCGTCACGGGGTCACCATATTTGGCATCAGTCCCACCGCCATTCGTTTATTGATGCAATCCGATGAACAGTGGGTTGCGAAGCATGACCTCAGTGCGTTGCGCATCCTTGGTTCCACCGGTGAACCCTGGGATCCCGAATCCTACCAATGGTTTTTTGAGAAAATCGGAAAAAAGCGATGCCCCATTATCAATATCAGCGGTGGCACTGAAATCGTCGGGTGTTTGCTCGCTCCATTACCCATTACCGAATTAAAGGCCTGTACCTTGCGGGGTCCTGGGTTGGGAATGGCCGTCGACGTCTTTGATGAGGCCGGAAATTCTCTTAAGGGCGAAGTAGGGTATTTGGTGTGTAAGGCGCCCGCGCCTTCCATGACCAAAGCCTTTTGGGGCGATAAAGAGCGTTACCTCGAGACCTATTTTTCCAAGTGGCCCGAAATTTGGTTTCATGGGGACTGGGCTGTGATCGACGAGGAAGGTTATTGGTTTTTGCAAGGACGAGCCGACGATACCATTAAAGTGTCGGGACGGCGTACGGGTCCCGCCGAAGTAGAGGCCGCCTGCATGCGCCACCCCGGTTGTGCCGAAGCGGCCACGATCGGTGTGCCCCATGAGATCAAAGGGGAGTCGTTGGTCTGTATAGTCGTGTTAAAGGAAGGTTATGCGCCTAGCCCTGAGTTGGAAGCGGAATTTACCAATGTGGTGACCGAGGTGTTAGGTAAGACCTTAAAACCTCAACGCATTCATTTCGTACCGGCCCTGCCGAAGACCCGTTCGGCGAAGATTGTGCGACGTGCCATTAAGGCCAAATATCTGGGGCGAGCCTTGGGCGATCTTTCCTCCGTAGAAAATCCACAAAGCCTAGACGCCATTCCCACGCCCCTATAAAAATAGATTGGCCAGTAATCCACCTAGTATGGGGAGAAAAAAATTATCGATGCCTTCGATGGCCAAGGCTTCGATGAGGGTCGATACGGCTCCCGTCACCAAGGCGCCACGCCATCCCAGTAAGGGCCATAACACCAAGAAAGCGGCGATAAAAAAAGCCAGAGTTCCCAGGTAGGTTTTTTTGATGACGAAGATTCGGCGCCGTCCGAATTTCATTCCCACCACCGCCGCCACCGCATCGCAAACACAAACCAATAAGGCTCCGGCCATGGCCGCTTTAAAGGGAACGGCGATGGCCGCAATGCCTAACCCCACCGCTAAATAGACCGGTGCCAGGTCGAGATGGGTGCTGCGAGTCAGTTTATTGGTGAGATAGCCGATCACGGGCAGGGGATTGCCTTTTGAAATACGACGCACCTCTGAAAAATAATACAGCAAGCTGACCAAACCCA
This sequence comes from Deltaproteobacteria bacterium, assembly GCA_021772695.1. Lineage (GTDB taxonomy): Bacteria > UBA10199 > UBA10199 > DSSB01 > DSSB01 > JAJFLL01. The sequence goes on along the minus strand of JAJFLL010000151.1, from coordinate 5,001 downwards.
GCACCAGCAGGGTTAAATAGGGAAAGTATTGATAGGTAAAGGGCACCAGCAAGCCGGGGATGTGCAACGATTTACGTTCCAGCTCCCGCTTGATTTCAAAATCGGTAAAGGACATTGAGGGATACCTCGTCACGTTTTACCTCGGGAACAATAAATAAATTGGGGTTTTCAAATTTTAAAAATTTTGCGGTGCCGATCCCGATGATCGTGCCGATGGTGGCTCCCATGACCACATCACTGAGCCAGTGTTGGTGCTGGTCGAGGCGGCTCAAGGATACCAACATGGCCAGAGGGTAGGAGGCCAGCCCACCTTTCCAACCATAAAACACCGTTAAGACGCCACTGGCAGCGAAAGCGGCGGTGGCATGTCCGCTGGGAAAAGAAAAGTTTCCTCCGTCGGGAGCGGTACGACGAAAGGCGAATTTTCCAGCGGTGGTGAGCACCATGGAAAATACGATAGCCTCGGTTAAGGCACGGCCGGTTAAGGCTAGCTTCGGGTGTTTGGTAGCCGCGCCGACACCCCACAAGATGACCGAGACGCCGCCATAGGTATAAGGAGAGAGGGTCCAACTAATGATCTCATTGCCGGTGCTCCCGAAAATTTCATTGGGACCGATGGCATTGGCCACATTATCGTCCACGGGATAAACCCCTGCGGAAAGACCGGCCCCAGCTGCGAAGCCTAAGGCCCCCCAGCCCCAAAAGGATTCTTTATAAGAGAGCGCAAAGTCCCGGGGCAGCTTTTTAAAGGTCCATTTTTCACCGACCTCTGAGCGTTCGATGAATTCCGTGTCCTGGCGATTGGGTCGGTAATCCGTATTTTCTTTAATAATTTCATCATGTTGTGAGGATGTATCTTCGGCGATGGCCCGCATGGGGCCGAGCAGGGCCGCTAAATAGAAGAGAATGAGGCTGATAGAGAGGATTTTCTTCACAAATGCTTTAGGCTTTTTATTGCAGGGTGCAAGGTTTGGGGGGCCTTACAAACTTCACTGAAAAACATCAACATTTAAGTCATTTATGGCCAGAAAGCTTCTACTTGACCCTCCGGGCGGCATGGGATACACCCGGCGCCAGTTTGAAAACGCCTATATCCCCGATATAAATTAATTTTTCTGCAATTTCGTTTGGAGAGAAGAAGGAGATTCTAAACATGGAATGGTTATATTTCATCCCCGCCATCGGCGTATTGGCCCTCATTTTCGCCCTGATCAAAAGTATTTGGGTCAACAAACAAGAAGTTGGCACCGAACGCATGGCCGAAATCGGCACCTACATTCGTGAGGGGGCCATGGCCTTCCTGGGGAAGGAATACAAAACCCTTTCTATTTTTGTGATCGTGGTGGCCGGTCTCTTGGCCTATGCCAATTACGGCCGCTCCGATAGTTCTTCGCTCATCGCCGCCTCCTTCGTCTTGGGGGCCTTGACCTCTGGCTTAGCCGGATTTTTTGGTATGCGGGTGGCCACCAACGCCAATGTGCGCACCACCAATGCCGCTCGGACCAGCCTCAACAAGGCACTGGCCATCGCCTTCAGTGGTGGCACGGTCATGGGAATGAGCGTGGTGGGATTGGGAGTCTTGGGTTTGAGTGGTTTATTGATCGCTTACTCTGAAGCCACCACTTGGGACCTGACTCGAATCATTACCGTTATTTCGGGATTTAGCTTGGGCGCTTCCTCCATCGCTTTGTTCGCTCGTGTGGGCGGCGGTATTTACACCAAGGCCGCTGATGTGGGCGCTGACTTGGTGGGAAAAGTCGAAGCGGGAATACCTGAGGATGATCCCCGCAATCCTGCGGTCATCGCTGACAACGTGGGTGACAACGTGGGTGATGTGGCCGGTATGGGCGCTGACCTGTTCGAATCTTTTGTGGGTGTCATCATCGCTGCCATGGTCTTAGGCGCAGCTAGTAACGTGCCCAATGAAGCGGTGGCATTGCCCCTATTATTAGCGGGCTTAGGAATTTTATGTTCCATCGTCGGCACCTTTTTTGTGCGCACCAAAGAGGGCGGTAATCCGCAGACCGCACTCAATATCGGTACCTTTGGTGCGGCCATCCTCATGGTGGTGGCTTCCTACTTTTTGATTCACAAATTTTTGCCCAATGGCATGCGCGTCGATGGCCAGACTTATTCCCCCTTGGGAGTTTTCTATGCGGCCATCGTTGGGCTAGGCAGTGGTGTAGCCATCGGTTTGGTCACCGAGTATTATTGTTCCAAGAATCGGGGGCCAGTTAATTCGATCATCGATGCCTCTAGTACCGGTGCGGCTACCAATATTATCGGTGGCCTGGCAGTAGGTATGACGTCTACCATGTGGCCTATTTTATTTATCTGCGTGGCGGTGTTGGTATCTTATGAATACGCCGGTCTATACGGCATCGCCATCGCCGCACTAGGGATGTTGTCGACGACGGGTATTCAATTGGCCGTCGATGCCTATGGGCCCATCGCTGACAACGCCGGGGGTATCGCTGAAATGAGCGGTCTACCCAAAGAAGTGCGTGAACGTACCGACACCCTCGATGCGGTCGGTAACACCACGGCTGCTATCGGAAAAGGATTTGCCATCGGATCGGCAGCCTTGGCTGCATTATCCTTGTTTTCGGCCTATCGCACCACGGCCAATATCGGCAGCATCGATGTGACCCACCCCAATATCATGGCGGGATTATTTGTTGGAGGCATGTTGCCCTTCCTCTTTTCTTCCATGGCCATGAAGGCCGTGGCACGGGCCGCCAATGCCATGATTCAGGAAGTGCGCCGACAATTTAAAAACATTCCCGGTTTAATGGAAGGCACGGCCAAGGCCGATTACGCCAAATGCGTCGAGATCTCTACATCAGCTGCCATCAAAGAGATGGTGCTCCCAGGCTTGATGGCGATTGTGGTACCGGTGGCAGTGGGTTTCTATGACAAAGAAATGCTCGCGGGTCTCTTGGCGGGGGTAACGGTCACCGGGGTACTCATGGCCATTTTTATGAGTAATGCCGGTGGGGCCTGGGATAACGCCAAGAAGCAGATCGAAGAAGAACCTAGGCACGAAGGGGACGGCACCGGTAAGGGCAGCGAGCGACATAAGGCCGCGGTCATCGGTGACACCGTTGGCGATCCCTTCAAGGATACGGCCGGACCTTCGCTGAATATCTTGATCAAGTTGATGAGTGTGGTGGCCTTGGTCATCGCTCCATTACTGTAAGAGCTACAGGATGATTTTGATAAATCGGGGTTAGAACCTTTGCGGGAGTAGCTCAGTTGGTAGAGCATCAGCTTCCCAAGCTGAGGGTCGCGGGTTCGAACCCCGTCTCCCGCTCCATTTTTAACCAATAAATTCAATGGGCGCTTCGGCGCCCTTTTTTGCGTCTTAACTGGTTCTGGACTTTTTTCTCAATTAAGGGTGGAACTATAGTGGAAATATCACCTTCCTCTTTACTTCGTGACTCTTTGAATTTAATCCCTCCTGGTGACTTTAAGGGATGACCATGGGAACCGATTCCAAAATTTCCAATTTTTTAATTAGGCGGTCCCTAATTTCTAACGCAATAATTGTTGCTTAGCTTGGAAAGGGCTTTTCCAGTTTAAAACCTATCTAGCCATTGAAGATGCACGCACCAAGATCGACGGTAAAGAAGAAGAGAAAATTAAATCGTTTCTTTCTATGCTTTTTCCTTCGCCCGCTCCTTGGGAGTTAAATCAGAGCCTCTACATAGGTCGAAAAACTTCCTCGTAAACGAGGTTATTCGGCGGACTTTTTGCAATATCCTCCCCCTTACTGATGATATGGGTTTTTCTTAAATGGAATATCCCATTGAAATAACTAAGGTTATATCAACATATTAGAAAATCATTATAATATAAGGAAAACCTAATGACAGAGGGGGTATACATTGGATACACTCTTCCATAGGCAAGGTAAGGGAAAATGTGAGGTTTTGGATTTTTTAGATGGCCTTAGCAGCGAAGAGTTAGCGACGGTCTTTGATTCCATAGATAAGATCAAAGAGTTCGGAATTGATACTCCTCGAAAGTTTCTAGAACACCTTGGGTCTGGGATTTTTGCTATTCGGGCTAGGGAGGATCATGTGCAGCCAAGGGTTATGGCTTTTATGTTTGATGGCTACTTAATTGCTACCCATGGCTTTAAGAAAAAACGAGGCTCAATTCCTGAGGTTGAAATAAAAAAAACAAAAACAATTAAAAGGCATTGGGAAAAAAATGGGATAGAAATTTTAAAAGGTATTTTAGGAGGCTAGTGATGAAAGGAAAAACGGCGCTAGAAATAATGCAAAAAAGGTATGGCAATCGCCCTGGTTTTAAAGAAGCGGTTGCCAGAGAAAAGGCTTTGTCTGACCAAGATCCATCGGTCCGCCTCGCCCGTCTGTTTAAAGCCGTTAGAAAAAAGGTGGGGGTTTCACAAGAGAAATTAGCCGAAGCATTGGGAGTGACTCAACCGAGAATTTCTCAGATTGAGAGCGAGAATCTAGAAGGCTATCAAATGGAGACCTATATTAGGTTAATCAATGCCCTAGGATGTACCTTTAGGGTTCATATTGACCTTCCTGAAAAATTTGCCAATGAGCATACTGACTCGAGCTATGATCTCGCTTTTGCTCCCGAACCTAGGTCCTAGGGCAAATGTCGGTCATCCTTGCATTGTTATGTGAAATTTCTTCTTAGACCACTGCTTCAGCAACTGGGAAGGCTCGGGTGTCGCTACTAGAGAAAGCTAAATTTCCCGTCTGAATATCACACTTATAGAGGGACGAAATTCGGACCCTTTCTGAGATGTCAAATTAAGTACAGAAATATTTCTTTAATTATTAACCACCTATCAAATAACTCTCGATGGCATGTGCCTTGCTTTACTTTGAGGCCATGGGTAGTTGGGCGTGATGGTCCAAAAAAACCTTTGACCCAATATTCTGTGCAACTTATGTTGCGCGCTTCCGACGAAATGGTATCGCTGACTGTCCCAATTCCTACCCAGCAGTCAGCACATTT
>JAJFLL010000016.1 GCA_021772695.1 Deltaproteobacteria bacterium | reverse complement strand
CGAGTTTCGATGGGGTCTAATGATTCAGGATCTTCCTCAAGATCGCTAGTATAGGCTTGTAGTCTTTGGTCGGCGGATTCCAATTGATCTAATGTTTCTTGCAGGGATGCGGTCAGCGTTTCTAGACCCGAATCGATTTTTGCGGCTTTTTCGATCATTTGAATGACCTTGCCCAGACTGTCGATTAGCGAGTTTTCACCTTCACTCAAACCTTGCAAAACCTCATAGGTAAAACCAGCCAATGCAACGCGGTGCTTCAACCTTGCCTTTAGTTGGGTGAGTTCTTCTTCTTCTCCTTCACGGAGTTTCGCTTCCCGAAGTTCTTGAACCTGAAATCGCAAAAACTCCTCTTGTTCTTGAGATTTCTCAATTCGATCTTTTAAGGATTGCAATTCCTGACGTCTAACTTGGTATTCTTGAAAGGCCTGATCATAGTCCAAAAATAGATTGGAATGTTTTCCATATTGGTCGAGCACCCGATAGAGAAACTGGTTTTCGGTCAACTCTCGGCTGGCCTCCTGACCGATGTGTTGCACACAATATCGCCCTACCTGCTGCAATGACTTTAAGGTAACCGCCAAATCGTTGACAAACCCTCGAGAACGCCCCTGAGCATTCAAACTACGACGCAGCAAAACCGGGTCGGAGGGGTTTTCTAAAACAATCCCGATTTCTTTTAAACGGTCTAAAAGCTCCGGAGAAGTGTCCCCTTCAAAGATAGCAGTGACGACGGCTTCTTCGGTACCCGAACGGAGAAGTTCTGAGTCGGCCCGGGAACCCAGAACAAAATTAAGGGCTTCAAATAAGATGGATTTCCCGGCGCCGGTTTCTCCGGACAATACGTGGAAACCCGACTGAAATTCCATGCGGGAATTCTCAATAATGCCGAAATTTTGAATCTCTAAAACACTTAGCATTGGGACCATCTCGCTAGGAAAACTTCTTAGCATGGTTTTCTTAAACTTGACTAGAGTTGAGACAGCTTTCAGAGGGCTCTTTTCAAGGGAGCGGATTTCTGTCAGGCTACGGTCCATGACTCAAGATTTATTCGACTATGCCGCCAATAGCGCTCGATTGCAGGTGGCACCGTTGGCGGAGAGGCTCCGTCCCAAAAATTTGTCCGAATTTGTGGGCCAAGAAAGGCTATTGGGTGCCAAAGGGCCTTTAAAAAAACTGATCGAATCGGACCATTTGCCCTCTTTAATTTTTTGGGGGCCTCCTGGAAGCGGGAAAACCACCTTGGCTCGGGTAATGGCAGCCCACACCCAGTCTAATTTTCAGGCCCTTTCAGCTGTCCTTTCTGGAGTTAAGGAATTACGGGAAGTTGTAGAAGAAGCTAAAAACGATTTTAAATTTTCTTCAAAAAGAACCTTGGTCTTCATCGATGAAATCCATCGCTTTAATAAATCCCAACAAGATGCCCTGCTTCCTCATGTGGAAGCGGGAACTATTACGCTTATTGGCGCCACCACCGAAAATCCCAGTTTCGAAGTCATTGGCCCCCTGCTCTCTCGCACCCGCGTCTTTGTCTTGGAACCTCTTGATGGAGGAGCTTTAAAAAAATTATTGGTTCGAGGTGTAGATATATTAAAAACCAAAATAGACGCGCATGCCGCAGACTTACTAGTAAACTATGCTGACGGCGATGCACGCCGCATGCTCAACACCTTGGAATTGGCCGCTCAACTCGCAGACCCCGGTCAATCTATAGATGAAAACCTCATCTCTCAGGCCACGCAGGAAAAAACCTTTCGCTACGATAAATCCGGAGAAGGTCATTACAACTTGATCAGCGCCTTTATTAAAAGCATGCGCGCCTCTGATCCAGATGCTGCAGTTTACTATCTAGCCCGGATGTATGAAGCTGGAGAAGACCCTTTATTTTTGGCCCGTCGCTTGGTCATTTTCGCCTCGGAAGACGTGGGACTAGGCGACTCCCAAGCTTTACCCCTGGCCATGGCAGCTATGCAGGCCTTTGACTTTGTCGGAGCTGCCGAAGGGTGGATCCCGCTCGCCCATGCGACTATTTATTTGGCACTGGCTCCAAAAAACAACCGGACCTACCAAGCATATAAAAATGCCAAAGACGAAGTTCAAAAATCGGGAAATCTTACCGTACCAATGCATCTACGAAATGCCCCCACCCAACTTATGAAAAATTTAGGTTACGGCAAAAATTATCACTATGCCCACACAGACCCAGAAGGGTCGAAAAAAATGAAATGCCTACCTGAAGAAATCAAAGATAAAAAATTTTTTCGACAAAAATAAGAATCACTTTTTGAGGGAAAGGCTGACACCATCCCGCAATGGTATGATGGTGGTAAAGAAATCGGGATGCTTGGCCATGGTTGCATTAAAAAGACGGATTCCTTGAGTGGACTTTGACTGGTCTTGATCCTCTAAAATTCGCCCGGACCATAGCACATTATCGGCTACCAATATTCCTCCAGCTTTTAACCTTGATTCCGCTAGCGGAATCACTTCGGGGTAAGCTTCCTTATCTAGGTCGACGAAGATCATGTCAAAGGGCCCCTGGTAACGGTTTAAACTTTGAACCGCATCCCCCACTTCATAAATCACCTTGGATCGAAGTTTGGCCCGTTCTAAAAATTTCATACCGAGTTTCGCCCGTTCGGGGTCGAATTCGGTGCAGATAATCCGCCCACCCGTGGTTAGAGCTGAAGCCATCCATAGTGCACTGTAGCCAAACCCGCTGCCTAACTCAAAAATCATCTTGGCTTGAGAGATTTTAGCCAATTGGTACAAGAATCCACCTACCAGGGGCCCCACTGCTGGAAACTTCTCCTTCTCGGCCAAGGCTTCCATCTCTTTTAAGATACTAAGGCGTTTGGGGGCCATTTCATGAAGGTATTGATGAATTTCAGGATCAGGGAATTGCATGAATCAAAAACCAATCATATATTGAATTGCGCTGAATCGGAATGAAAGAAGGCGAGGGGTGTTCGGGGATACTTAAATGGCCAAAAGCCTATGCCCCGGTTCAATGGCCCCAAAGACTCCCGCCGGATTATTGAAAATAAGGGATCCGACTCAATTCCAAACCGACATAGGCCGTTGCCGTCATCACAATTAGATTGATGATGGCGATCCACCGCATTTTCTTAAAAACTCCGTCGACGACGGCCGCATCAACGGTGTCTTCCATGGCCTTGTCCCCTTGGCCAGTGACCTTTAAACCCAAACCGAAACTTTGGTAGGCCGCTAAAATATAAACCACAAAAAATAGACAAAGCTTAATAATCAATACCGTGGAGACATCCTGAAAATATTGCAATCCCAAAACGATTTTGTAATCGGTCAACCGCCACGCTCCAGTGACTACGACTATGGACAACATCAATAAGAAAAATGGACTGTAATATTTAATGTTCCATCTGATAAATTTCACCCGGGTTTCCCCTGTTAAAAATCGGTTGGCCAAGGGAACTGCTATGAATGCAAAATAAAATACCGCACCCATACCTAATGACCACGGAACCAGGTGAAACAGAATTAACAAATAGGATTTAACACTCATTGGGGTTTTCCCTCAAACTTCTCTACGATTTCTACACAAAATTTTTCCATGCGGTACATGTACATGAGGGAAAGAATAGTCGTAAACATCCAGATCAACAAGGTGCCTAAAATCCACCCTAAATGGCTACCCAAACCACTCATATTTTTTTCCAGGTGGATTCCAGTCACCAATGAAAAGACAAATAATACAAAGGTAGCCAGATTTAATAAATTTAATAAGATCTTCACGGTACGGCCTCCCACCTTATTTTCTCCCAGTGGAAAGATTAATTGCTTAGAAACCAGGGGGGGCCATGGTTATAATCGGGCATGGGTGGGGTCAAGTTAAAAGGAGCTGAATTATGAAGAGAACTGTCCTTTATACTACCTTAGCATTACTCCTACTTCCTATAGGAGCCTGTTCCAAAAAGAAATCGGAGCCGGAACCTACAAGTACGACACCCTTTACAGTAACCATACCCCTTGGTCTAAATGATGACTTGATGGTGCCCGAAAACAATCCATTGACCGCCGAGAAGGTCGCATTGGGCCGTATGCTTTATTTTGATCCCCGACTCTCGGCGGACGGCACCGTCTCTTGTGCCTCCTGTCACCATCCTGACAAGGGATGGAGCGATGCCTTGCCGATAAGCCAGGGAATTAGGGCGCAGAATGGAACCCGAAACGCCCCCACCGTCATCAATTCGACCTATATGTTTTCGCAATTTTGGGATGGCCGTGCACCTACCTTAGAAGAGCAAGCCAAGGGCCCCATCATCAATCCCGTCGAAATGGGCATGGAGGCCCATGATTTGGCGGTGACCAATATCAAGAAGGTACCCGGATACCAGCCCTTATTTCAAAAGGCTTTTGGTGAAGGCCCCAATATTGAAAATATCACCCAGGCCATCGCATCTTTCGAAAGAACGATTCTAGGAGGTAATTCGAAATTCGATCGATTTCAAAATGGTGACGAAAATGCCCTAAATGCCGAAGAAAAATTGGGTAAGGAATTATTTTTTGGTAAGGCCAATTGCACCCGCTGTCATGTGGGAGCCACCTTCAGTGACAGCCAATTTCACAATCTTGGTGTAGGCATGAAACAAGAAAAGCCCGATTTAGGCCGGTTCGAAATAACTAAAAAAGAAGCCGATAAGGGTGCCTTTAAAACACCCGCCCTTCGGGATATATCCCGAACCGCACCGTACATGCATGACGGATCCCAAACTACCTTAGAAGAGGTCATTGAATTCTACGATATTGGGGGTGAAAAAAATCCCTACCTTGATCCGCAAATGAAGCCATTGGGACTGAGCGCTGAGGAGAAAAAGGCATTAGTCGCCTTCATGAAGGCCCTGGACTCCGAGCCCTACCCCCAGGTGGAAAAGCCTCAACTACCCTGATGGGCAGTTTGGCCTTGATCTTCCTTCTCGCCTTGCCTATTGCCTCCCAGGTTTCATAATCTGGAGGTTTTCATGGCCATTACCGTCGTTGGCACCGTAGCCCTTGATTCTGTCCAATCGCCATTTGGCAATATTGAGGAGGGATTGGGTGGGTCCGCTACCCATTTTTCAGCATCTGCCATTTTTTTTAGCCAAGTACACCTCGCCGCTGTTATTGGTGCAGATTTCCCTGAAGAACATATTCAATGGATGCAAAGCCGTGGCATCAACTTCGATTGCTTGCAACGATTACCCGGGAAATCCTTTCGCTGGAAAGGCCGCTACGATTACGATTTGAATACAGCACATACCCTAGATACCCAATTAAATGTATTAACGGATTTCAATCCTCGGCTAAGCGATGAAGCGAAAGACAATAAATTTCTCTTTTTAGGCAATATCGCTCCGGATATTCAAGATCGCACCATCGACCAAATGGAGGGGCAGCCCTTTATTGCCGCAGACACGATGAACTTTTGGATCGAAGGCGCACGCAAGGACCTGCTAAAAGTACTGAAGCGGGTAAATCTACTCATTATCAATGAAAGCGAAGCTCGCGCGCTCTCCCAGGAACACAACCTGATTAAGGCCAGTAAGGCGATCCTAACCATGGGGCCGAAATTATTATTGATCAAACGCGGTGAATATGGCGCTTTGGCATTTGATGGTTCCAATATCTTTAATGCCCCTGCCTTGCCCCTCGAAGATATTATGGATCCAACCGGTGCCGGGGACAGCTTTGCCGGTGGGGTTATGGGTTACCTTTCGCGAACCAAGGATACTAGTTTTCAAAATATGAAAAGAGCCATGATTTACGGTAGTGTCATGGCCAGTTTTATCGTGGAAGATTTTTCTTGTGATCGGTTAAGAACCCTCCAAAAAAACGAGATTTCGGGGCGATACCTTGAGTTTTGCTCCTTAACCCACTTCGAAAACTATACAGAATCTAAACCGGATTTACAGAATTTCGGTTGAGCTGTGGACTCTCCATGAGTAAAAGGCCCAAATCATGGGAAAAGACTTTTTAGAATCTAAAAAAAAATGGGAAGAATCTGTTTTAAATCCTGCCCTAACCAAACATCCTGAGCGTCAAAAGCGTTTTGAAACTCTTTCGGATATTGAAGTCGATCGTATATATTTTCCAGAAGATCCGACGGAAGAATATTTAGAAAATTCTGGTTTTCCCGGACAATTCCCCTTTACCAGGGGAGTCCAACCCACCATGTACCGCGGGCGTCATTGGACCATGCGAATGTATGCCGGCTTCGGTGACGCAAAATTATCTAATGAACGATACCGAAAACTTATCGCTCGCGGCGGAACCGGCCTTTCGGTGGCCTTCGACCTGCCCACCCAAATGGGATTGGATAGCGACAACCCTTTAAGCAAAGGCGAAGTAGGGAAATCAGGTGTTGCCATTGACTCACTTGAAGACATGGAAATCCTTTTCAAGGATATTCCCTTAGATAAAGTCAGCACCTCGATGACCATCAATTCAACGGCTTCGATATTGCTCTGTTTTTATATGGCTGTTGCAGAAAAACAGGGTGTCTCGTCCGATAAAATCAGCGGCACCATACAAAATGATTTATTAAAAGAGTATATTGCTCGAGGTACTTACATCTACCCACCTCGTCACTCGATGCGCATCATCACCGATCTATTTGCATTTTGTAAACAAAACGTTCCCCGCTGGAATACCATCTCCATCAGCGGTTATCATATTCGCGAAGCGGGTTCGACGGCGGTACAAGAGGTGGCATTTACCTTGGCCAACGGCCTAGCCTATGTAAAAGCCGCCATTGACTCCGGTCTAAAGGTCGATGAATTCGCCCAACGACTTTCCTTCTTTTTCAATTCCCATAATAATTTTTTAGAAGAGGTGGCTAAATTCAGGGCAGCTCGCCGACTTTGGGCCCGACTGATGCGTGAACGCTTTAACGCCAAAGAACGCAGTTGCATGTTAAGATTTCATACCCAAACCGGGGGTTCTACACTGCAAGCCCAGCAGATCGACAACAATATCGCTCGAGTGGCCTACCAGGCCATGTCTGCCGTCTTTGGAGGTACCCAGAGTTTACACACCAATAGTAAGGATGAAGCCCTGGCCTTGCCTACCGAGGCATCTGCAACCACGGCCCTGAGAACCCAACAGGTATTGGCCTATGAAACCGGCATCGCCGATACCATCGATCCCTTCGCAGGAAGTTACCTGGTGGAACACCTTACCGATGAAATGGAACAACAAGCCTTAAATTATATTGAAGAAATCGATTCTTTGGGTGGAGCCGTTGCGGCCATCGAAGACGGCTTTCAACAAAAAGAGATTCAAGAGGCGGCATACCAATACCAAAAGGCCATCGAAGAGAAACACCTGATTATAGTGGGAACGAATAAATTTCAAATGGACGAGGCTCCCACCCGTGACATCCTCAGAGTGGACCCGGCTTTAGAAAAGACCCAGAGGGAACGCATCAAAAGGCTTAAGGAAAAACGGGATAACCCTGCGGTCGCCAAAGCCCTGGCCGCATTGAAGCGTGCCGCCGAAGGCGATGCCAACCTTTTGCCCCACATTTTGCACGCGGCCCGCTGTTTAACCACCCTGGGAGAAATCAGCGACACCCTTCGGGAGGTCTTTGGTAAATACCAAGAAAAAATCGTGCTTTAACCCCCCATTTTTGGCTAATTTTTTATAATTTATATTTACAGATATTAAAGAAATAGGGAGACGCCTATTGGATATTTCATATTTAATTAATGATATCATATAGTTATAATATTTTCTCCAATCTAAACTTCCGGCACCTCCCTTGCAACTTTAGGGTTTAGGAGGTCGCCGATGAGTCAGTCTAACCAGGTCCAAAACCCTTATGCCAATCGCTACGAATCCATCTCGAACCCCGAAGACACCGGAGTGAGTGGCAGTGATTACGATCAATTTGACCGAGGTCAAGATTCGGTCCAGGCCGCCGAAGACCCTTATGGTATGGATGATCTTCAGCGCATTCAAGACGGCCAAGGCAACCGGCCTTCCGATGCCGAAATTTTTTCTGAAATTGATCCCAATTTTTTTGAAGATGATACGAGCTCTGAATCCGACTTCAATGGCACCCAAGCCCTGAAAAATTTAGCCGACAAAATTCAAAAGACCCAGACCCTTTCTGAAGAAGAAAAAACTTCACTACTTGAAGAACTCGCCGAACTCCAACAACAATACCTCGAAGGAAGTATTGATAATATTGATTTAGAATATGAAGTGGAAGCCCTGCAAGACAAGCTGGGCACCGTCAAAGACGAAGCCAAAGCCAATCAGAAATTGGCAGTCGATGAACTTAAGAAGAAAATTGAAAACCTTGGTAAAAATGAATTAAAGAACCACCGTTTGTCTGAGGATTCTGTTGACACCTTTCAATCTGAAATTGAAACTTTAAATGGGTTGTTAAACAATCAAAACCCCGACCTGGAAGTTATCGAAGGCCGAATTTCAGACCTTAAAAAAGACATCACCAAAACCATTAAAACCGATGAATTAAAAGAAGGAATCACCACCGCTTCTAGTCACATTCCAAAAACCGGCCTTTATTGGCGGGTCACTCAAGAGTTGTCGGCCAAAATAGATAGCGCCATTGAAAGCGGTAATTGGTCGGAAGTTAGATCCTTTTTAGTGGAACACCAAAATGAGGGTGAAAGTAATAATAAACGCCGAAAAAGGTTTGAGCGGCGTATCGAACGGCGCATGGATCGCCGAGGGGAAGATAAAAACTTTCGCGACAGCCTAGAATGGGAATTCTCACACAAAGCGGTCCAACAATATGTAGGCACTTTATTACATAAAGTTGCCGAAGGTGATGGGACCAAACTCGATGCTCTACTTTCAATGATTCCCAAAGACGTAATCAATACCATGATTGGCTCCCTGGAATATGCCAAGCACGACCTCAATGACACCCAATTTGCTAAGGACGACGCAGACAAGCAGATCAATGGATATTTCGGTACAGCAGCAGAAACGGCGGATCGATTGCGGGAACATTTAGAATGGAATCCTGAAGCCTATTATGATGGGGATTCCCAATTAAACTTAGAAGATGTAAATTTCGAAGCATCAGAAACTTCAGCCGCATAATAAACTACCTGCCGGCCCATTGAAATATTGCCAAGATAATCTACAGAGATTATGCAGCGCCCATGGTGACTACTATTAAAAGTGTTCATTTGGCCTGGGACTGCCTCGATAAACATGCGGCTTCATGGGTCAATAAGCATAAGACGGCATTGATTGTCGTTTCTGATGTCGCCCCTAAAAAACACTATACCTTTTCCCAAATATCCGGGCTCACCAACCGTTTCGGCCACGCTCTGAAACAACATTCTCTAACAAATAAAAAACGTGTTTTGATTCGTCTCCCCAATGGCATTGAATTCATCATTAGTTTTCTCGGAGCCCTTAAAGCGGGTGCGATCCCTGTCCCCGTTTCACCCCTTTATACCTGGAATGAACTTCGTTTTCTGCTGCAGGACTCTCAGGCGACAGCTGTCATTACCACTCCAGAAATTTGTCCTGATGAAATTTGGGAACATCCATTTCCCTCTCTACAAAACATTATTCTTAGTAGCCCTCCCAATCAGTCCTTGCCAATAACCGCCCTACGTTGGGAAGATTTATTGAAAAACAGCGAAGCAAAGCCCCATCAACTAGAGGCAGAGCTCGATGATGAGGCCTACTGGCTATACACTAGTGGAACTACTGGAACTCCCAAAGGAGCCGTCCATGCCCATCGATCTATCCGTGCACATGATCCACGGGCGAAAATGTGGCAAGGGCTGACGGCGGGGAATATTACATTTAATACCAGTGCTCTTAATTGGAGTTACGCACTCACCTCAGGGTTATTAGATCTATGGCGTCATGGTCTGACGGCGGTTATTTATGCCGGAAAACCCGATGTAAAAAAATATACGGATATTATTCAAGGTCTAGGGGTTACTACTTTCATGAGTGTTCCGGGCATTTATCGCCGCCTTTGTCAGGAATGGCGAAATAATCCTCCACAATTTCCAAACCTAAAAATCTGTCTGTCTGCAGGTGAAAATTTACAACCATCCATACGCGATGAGTTTAAATTTTTAACCGGTCTGGACATTCATCAAGGCCTGGGCATGACGGAAAATAGCGTCTACCTAGTACAACCTTTTGATAAATCCCCTGTTAAGGACTCCGTAGGAAAATCCGTCTTCGGAGACCAAATTCAAATATTGAGGGAAAACCTCACCCCGGTCACTCCAGGAGAAACGGGGATTTTGGCCACCTCCAGCCATTGCCCGGGATTGATGTTGGGTTATCACCGGTCCGATGGTTCTTTAGAGCAGCCATGGCATGGCGATTGGTTTTTGAGCGGCGATTTGGCCTACCAAGATGAGGATGGAAATTTCTTTTTTTCCGGCCGTCGTGACGACATCATCACCGCCGGAGGTTACCGCATTTCCCCATTAGAGGTGGAACAGGTTCTAAACCGACATGACGCTGTATTGGAGGCCGCGGTTGTAGGTTATTCCGAGAACGAGCAAACTTGCTTGGTAGCCCATGTGGTACTACAACCCAGCACCACCATCGAATTGCTCCCAGAGCAATTACAGGATTTCGCCAAAAAATACTTGGCGGCATATAAAATTCCACGCCGTATAATATTTAGAGATCCCCTGCCCAAAACCGTGACCGGGAAACTAAAGAGAAGCTATTTAGCCCTACTCAAATAAAGGTCATTGCAAAATTGGTTGTGGTTACAGAAGTGGTAGCGCA
>JAJFLL010000150.1 GCA_021772695.1 Deltaproteobacteria bacterium | reverse complement strand
CCTGGATTTATGGTGGGAGGCACTGGGGAGGCCGAATCCGGTACGACCATCGGCAATGAAATCGCCCTCATTTTCGGTGCCGCCGTAAATCCCGCCGGTGATGGTGTGGCCTTTGTTCCCATCAAGGTCATTCATGATTTTGGTGCACCCCAAGGTCGGCAACCTGCATCAGGGGTGAATCCGCTGATGGCCGATTTTAACGGTGACGGTTGCGTGGATGTAGCCGTACTACTCGATATGACCGATTCGGCTTCCGATGACCTGGTCTATACCTTGGAAGGTGACTGCAGCGGAAATTTCGATAATGTCACCCCGGTGGTCCATAATCTGGGCCCCAATGATTTGGTCTTCGATTTGGCCGCCTACGATGCCGACGACGATGCCGCCTCCGAACTGGTGATTACCTATACGGCACCAGGAATGGGTGGCGGGCCCAATGCACCCAACCCCGGGCGCATCGATATCGTCTTCGATCCCCTGCAAACCTTCCAGGTAGTGGGAGGCCCTGCGGTTCCCGGTGGCATGCAACCCATGTTCACCTTGGCCACCGACTGTGATCAGGAAAAGAACGCCGATGATTTGGTGGTCACTGGCGTGGAATTCTTTACGCCGCCTTTAGACATCGGTGAAATTCCGCCACTCCTTCCTTCTGATGTGCTGTGTTTTTTGGACGGCGGGGATGACAGCATCGTGGTCTACCCCCAAGAGAAGAGTCGTTTGAATGTGGCAGCACAGCCTGGGGGGAATTTATTTCCCGGTATCATCGTGCGTTCCAAAACCGGAACCATGGGCTGTGGGCAGGGTTGGACCGGCCTGGCCTTTTATATTCTCAGTGATGACGGCGGCGGCGGAGACGGCGATGGTGACGGAGACGGAGATCGCGAATCCTTCGACACTCGAGCGGGATTAGTTTTTGGCTCGGGCGATGGTGATGGTGACGGTGATGGCGACGGCGTCGGCGGCATCACTCACATCCTCATGGCCGAAAATTCCGATTGTCCCGGCGGGGGCAACGGTGGCGGCGGCGGTGGTGGCGGTGTCGCCAACGGAAACTTCTCCGGTTCCGGATGCCTGAGTTCCTTGAATCCACAAGCGGGCAGCCCTTGGGATGGCCTGTGGGTGATGGCGCTACTCTTGTCGGTGGCCGGCCTACTGAAGCGACGACCGGCGGTTGCCCTCAAAAAACGGTAATCCGTTGATATTTTTCTAATGGCCCGATAGCACATGGAGAGATATCTCCTCCAAGTGCCATCGGGCCTTTTTGTTTTCATTGGTTTTTTTCTGAAAATCCATGCGATGCCCTCACCAGATCCATGTCATTTACCGGTCTTGATTTAACTTTGACCCTCTAATAGTAGTCTAGGGTTCCGGGGGCCTTAATAATCATACCCTTTAAATTTTTAATCATATTTAGGAGCCGTTTCATGCATTTAAGAAACATTCTTCGTTTTTCTCTATTGGCGTCGACGCTGTTAGGGGCCGCCGCTTGTGGAAATAATCCCGCCGGACCCACCGGTACTCCCGGAACTCCCGGTCAATTGAGTGTGGCCGTCACTGCGCCCAATGGGGATCCCATCTCTGGCGCTACCGTATGGGTTCCCGCTGGAAGTGCGAGTCTCAAGGCCATGGGAGTCCAAAGTACCAGTAAGGGTTTGGTGGATGCCGCGGGCAATAGCTGTGCCGATGTGCCAGAAGCCAATACCTCCGCGGCCTGTACCGGTTCGGATGGCCGGGCCTTGTTGTTGTGCGACGGCGAAAATCCCGTCGACGTCAAATTTGCCAAGGGATCTTTCACAGGCATCCTGCAAGCCACTTGTGGCCAAGGGGAATTGGCCACGGCCTCCTTCGCCGCCACCGGTTCGGCAAGCATCGCCGTGGTGACCGGTGCCTTCGATCGCATGGAAGACGTCTTGGCCAAATTGGGTTTCGGAACGGTTAACGATTTTGGGAGGCTCGAATTGGGCACCGAATCCTTCACCCTCTATGACGGAAATGAATCGCTTCCAGCCACTTATTCTGAGTTCTCTGAGGTGCTGTTAGATCCCGCGGCCTTGGCCTCCCACGATATCATCTTCATCAATTGTGACGATTTCGGTTTAGGTGAGGAATTAGAATCCGGGGATACCGCCACCAAAATCGCCAACCTTCGGGAATATGTCATGAATGGTGGAAAAATCTACGTGACTGATCTCTCTTACGATTACGTGGAACAGGCCTTCCCCAATTATCTCGATTTCAAAGATGGTGGGTCAGGCATGACTGCCGAAACCCCCGGCGCCGCTGAAACGGGTTCCGACCGTCACGACGAGAATGCCGCCATTGGTGTTTCGGCTATGGGTGATTGGCTCGATAACGTCACCGTGAATACGGGTAACCCCGATGACAATTGTTTCGAGACTACCGTCAACGGTAAGTTGGGTGCCCGCAATGCCGATGGCTCGGTTTTCATTGCCGACCTGCTCTCCGGCTGGGGCGTGATCGATGGTCCTGAAGCCAGCCCCGATGGCCCCGTGACCCAATGGGTGCGTGGTACCGATCTGGAAGGTGCGGCCGAACGTCCCTTGACCACCACTTTCGAAGTGGGTGACCAAGGCGGACGGGTGCTCTACACCAGTTATCATACGGCCGAAGGTTGCCCGACCCAGGGTTTTTGGCCCCAAGAGCGCATTCTGCAATACTTGGTTTTTGAATTATAATCCCTTGTTGCTATAGAGACCGGTCGTTCCTTTGGGAGCGACCGGTTTTTTATTTTCCCTTGGTTCTCTAAGGATTCCTGCGTTATTGCATCGGCAAGGTCTGACCTCCTCACCTTTTAGAGAAGGATTTTTATGGCAGGAAATCCCGGCAACATCGCCAAGCAGATTACCCCAAAAGATTTTTTGGAACTCATCAAAAGCGAGGACTGGATCTCTTGTAGCATTGCCGCAGGACAACCCCGAACGCTCATCAATAGCCTCGCCGATTATTCCGGCCCAGGGCCTATTCATTTATTTACCGGCCTCTTGGCCTTTCCCTATCCAACTCTGACCAAGGCATTTTTTCATACGGTCAGCGGTTACTATGGACCACTAGAACGCATGCTCAATGAGGGAAAATTTAATCTCTCGTACCAACCCTTACCCTTTCGAGGATTCGAAGTCTTTGTTCGAGAAAAACGTCCTCGAGTGACCATGACCACTTTAGCCACTCCCGATGCCGAAGGTTATGCCTCTTTTGGCATCGATGCCGAGGCGGCCTATGTCCCGTTTCTTGAAGCCGCTGAAGATCCCGAGCGACTGGCCATTGCCGAAATCAATCCGCAGATGCCGGTGGTGCGAGGTATTCCTGAATTGGGAGACAATCGCATATCACAAGATAAAATCGATTACTGGATGGAGTCCGATCAAAGTCTTTTAGAAACTCCCCCCATTGATCCTACTGAGGTAGAAAAAAAGATCGCCGAAAACGTGGTGGCCTTACTGAAGAGCGGCGATACCCTGCAATTTGGCATCGGGGGAATTCCCAATGAGGTGGCAAATCTCATGGCCATGACACCTCTACACGATTTTGGCGTGCACTCGGAATTGATCAGTGACGGCTTTCTGACCTTGATGGAATCGGGCAAGATCTCCAATGAGAAGAAACCCTTACACCAGGGCAAAAGTCTCTTCTCTTTCGCCCTAGGATCCAAACGGCTTTACGAATTTCTCGATGAGCGAAACGGGCACAATCAAGGCCGGGTTTTGGCGGCCCCAGTTAGTTATACTAATGATCCGGCGAATATTGCCAAGATCCCCAACTTCGTCAGTATCAATTCGGGATTCATGATCGATTTTTCGGGACAAGTTTGCAGTGAGGCCATAGGCGAGCGTCAGTATAGCGGAGTAGGAGGACAATTAG
>JAJFLL010000149.1 GCA_021772695.1 Deltaproteobacteria bacterium | reverse complement strand
GAGGCGCTACTATATCAAAGTTTATGCGGAGGCTTTGGAAGAATCTTTGGTACGCCCGGAGGAGCTGCCCTGGAGTGAGGAAAGCTTTCGCAACCAGTGGAGCCATCTGCAGGGCCAAGCTCGTCGCGGTCGGGCCTCTCTAGAACTTTCTGCCGCATATATGGAACGCATGCGCATGTTAGAGAACTTGGTTCATCAATTGCGTTCCGATTGGGGAGAGGTCCACCCCCTAGTGGAAGGTTTTACCGACTCCTTTAACGTGGAAATGATTCATAACGATGAAATGGGTGCCGGTTGGGCCTCGATGGTGGAAGATTCCCGCAACTTGGAACGGGTGCGTCGTCTGCAACGGGATTCGGAGTTCCCCGATCCCAGCATGGGCCGCTTTCGAGCCACTGAAGAAGGTGGTGTCTTTTTTGATCCCTCCTCCAGTTTTATTACCGGCATGCCCGAAGCTATTCGCAACATTGTCTTTGGTGATTTAGAAATGTTGGGTCATCAATTTGCCGCGGCACCGGAATTTGCCCTGGCCAGTCGTTTGGTGGAATTGGTCGTGGCCGATCAAGGGCGCGTGGTGCCTCAAGATATTTTGGATCGCGGGATCACGCCCCATGACTTGCATCGGAGTGCCAATTGGATTCGGCTCAAGATGGTGGAACTGTATCGGCGCAATCGCCATTTTAATGACCGCCTGTTGGAATATTATTTTACCGGGGTGGCCGAGGCTTCGTTGCTGCCACTAGTGGGGGAATACCTCGACCTACCCACTCAATTGACCGGTAGTTTGCAGTGGCGACCGGATAGCCACGGAGCTCCGGAACCACCCGTGGCTGAATTAAGGACCCGGGGAAATGCCCTGGGCTTTGCGCTTCGCTTGGCCACCCTTGAAATGCTCCATTTTGGTGAGCGGCAGGGCCTCTTTGATTTGGAATCGGAGGGTTTGGACCGTCAGGTCTTGGATCAATTTTTAGCAAGTGAAACCTTGGTCCTTGAGGATCTGGAGATTAACTTGGATCATCTGCAGGCCATTGGGGCCCTGGACCGTTTCGCCTTGCGAGTCCATTACCAATGGGGCAATTATCACCCCTTGTTACAGGGATTTTGTGAAAATTTTCCCGAACACGATATTTTGGGCCCGCAGTCCAAACGACTTCGGAACCTGAGTAGTCAGGTGGAGGCCTATTTGCGACAGGTAGCAGAGCTCCATTAAGGGGCGGATTTTTTTACACAACTTCACCTTGGGGGGTGCGAAAAAGGCCTACCACATAAATTTTATTGATTTTGCAACCTTAACCTAGGTGAGCGCTCGAGCGGGGCACACGCTTGCAATGCACCATGGTATTGCCCCGTACTTCTCTTTTTCCACCGCGAAATTCTGTTCCTGAAAACGAGCGGGTCCTGGCCGGGCTGCTCCCCCATCCGTCCTCGCAAGCTGCGGGCGGGTGGGGGGTCGTCGATCCAAGCGAAGACCTTTTTAGCCTATCCCAATATCAGCAGCGGCAAGGGGACCCTTCCGCGGCCCTCCAAACCCTTTCACAAATCGACGAAGCCTCGCCCGAGATGGAGGCAAGGATTACCCGGGCCCAAGCGGCGATCTTGGGAACCGGCGGATTTACCTGGGAGCGTGCCGAATATTTGGCCGATTCCTTTGTGGACCTAGTCATGGACCCCGCTGCCTTGGGTGCCATGGTGGGGGCGGGCGGCATCTATCGACTTTCTCGCACGGGATTTCTACGCGGCCTAGCTCCCCTGCTTGGCGAAGCAAGTGCCTTCAGGGCCGGTCTTCCAGTGGCGGCTTCTGGATTGGCCTTCGGAATCGAGGCGGTGAGTTTTCCGTTCCTACACAATTTGGCCGACACGAGTTTGGGTCACGAGGTAGACTACTCCCCTGAATCTTTAGGTCAGCAGATCCAATCGAGTTTTTTGGTTTTGGGCGGCCTCAAGGCCTTTGGGTATTTGGGCAGAGGAGTCGCCACAAGGTTGGCTCCCAGTGGAGGATTTCCCGCACGCCTTATACCGCAGGCCGCCATGTATTTGGGAATCGTGTCCGGTCGCATGGGTGAGCAGTATTTTGAATGTGGACCTCAAGTGAGTACCACCCAAATCTTGGCCGAGGCCATGGCCACCTGGGTGCACTTCAATGGGATGGAGCGTTTAATGAGCGTTGCTCGCCCGGTGTCCCTTCCCTCTCCAGTGATTACGCGCAGGCCCAGGCATCCTTTCTTGGAGCCTACTCCACAGTTTGCGAGCGTCACCTTGGGATCCTCTCACTTAGCCGAAACCGTGTCGTCATCATCTCGAAGACCGGGTCAATCCGGCACGGTATTTATGGTGGGAGGCAACGGTGAAGGATCTGGTGGCAACGGTTCCGATGGAAGGGAAACCCGCCTCCCCGATCGTTCCGAACCCAGGCACGACAGCAAACCAAGGAAACCCCGCCGCAGTTCCACTCCTCTGGCCATCCCGCAAGAGGTTTACGATCGGCGGCAGGACCTTTCCCGACGCAGCTCTCAGCTCAAGACTCTGTTGTGGCGATTTTTAGAGGGGCCCACTACTGCTGGGCGAGCCTTAGAATCTTTATTTGCCGAGGATGCCCAATCCTTGACCGAAGCCAGACCTCGAGCCCTTGAGGGGAATCACCTACACCACTTCGGGTATCAAAAATTAATGGAATTGGGTTTGGCTGAAGAAATAACGGTTACCGGCAACGGCCCCCGCATCGGGCCCACCGCTCTGGGTCTAGAGGCCTTTCGTTTTTTAACAGTGGGTCGCGGTTATGGCTTGGACGCCTTGCCCAGTCGTATCTTGTCACGCATGGAACAAATATTGGGTCCGCTGCCACAAGGCGATGCGGAACAGGTCTTTTTTGATGCCCAGCCCCAAGAGTTGGCCCAGGCCTTTCGTCATTTGCTCGATCAAAATTTAGTGGCCCAATTTCACGGCAGTCGGCCGCCGATTTTTTTGATCACCCATGAGGGCCGGCGTCGGGTGGCCCAATGGCGCCGTGTTCAGGCGCAGGCTCGGGCGGTTTTGGGCGGAGACCTGATTCAGGAAAATTTGCCACCGGGTTTAGAGATTAAACATTTGGCTGAAGGCAGCTCCGAACCCGTTGGAGTTCCCACCGTGTTGATCCGCCGCGGCATTCCGGTGCGTCCCGAACAGATGATCGTCAGTATGGGACGGGGTTCCATGTTGACCACCCGAGGTGGCACCGATGCCACCCGTAGCGCAGCCATGTTGGGCATCGGGCATCCCCAAACTCTGGCCCGTTTGGCCGAAGATTTTCGCCTCGTGCGCTACCAGGGAAGAAATGAATTCGGTCAAGACGCGTGGGTGCGCCGCGATTCGGGAGAAACCATCAGTGCCGAAGGCATTGTGGCCGAGTTTGGAGAAACCCTGCTACAACAAAGTGGTATTCGCCCCATCCCCCTCGAGGGCTCCGCGCAAAAATTACCCGTGGGCCACGGCGCCCTATTGCCAGAGGCATTACGCACCGGGGAGCGGGTACTGGCGTGGATGGGTATGTCGGCCGCCGAACTCAAAGGGACTTCTCTAGCCAATCAATCGAGAAATTATCGCTTTGCCTCTGATGCGGGCATCTATGGGCTATGGGCCGCCTTATCGGCCCAGGTGGGATTCGGTTTTCCCCTCCATGAATTGACCCGGTTGCACCCCAGTCGTTTTGGTGCCGCCCAAGGTTCGGCCGCCCCGGGCATTGAAAGGTGGATGGAAATTCATGCCTCGGCCCTGCAGGGGCGAGATTCCCTCACCTATCATTTGCAATCGGCCTTATTGGAAAACGCCCGTGGTCTTTATTTAAATTCTATCTTGCCCCACTTCGACTTTTCTGAGCTGCGCCAAAACCCCGAGGCCTTGTCGCGCATTTTACCGGACCAATTGGCGCCCGGTGAAATGCCTCGAACCGGTGGGGTCAATACGGCCTTCTCTCAAGCCTGTGCCAGCGGACTCTATGCCCTGTGGGGTGCGCACCGTGCCATGATTCGCACGGGAATCCCCGGCGAGTATCCCATGGATGCCATGATGGTCATGGGTGTGGATGCCACTTTTTCTCCCTACCAGACCGCACCCATGGTGGCGGGATTTTCTAGAAAGGCACCGGCCACCATCACCGGCATGTTGTCTCGTCTCAGGCAGGAAGGTCGCCTGCCGGAGGACATCGCTGCTGAGTATGACGCCGGTGAATCCAACTTGGCCTCCCTGTGGCCACGGCTCCCCGAGTCCTTGCGGCGTGAGGCCATGAATGAATCGTCGGCGCCCTTTACCCGTTGGGCCCAAGGTCTGGTGGTAGGTGAGGCGGCCGCCGCCATACCGTGGATGAATTTTGATTCGGCCATTCGCATGGGACTCTGGCCCTCGAGTCGTTTATTGGGCATCGGTATCAATGCCGGTGAAGGCGGCGCTGCCAATTTGGCAGGCATGGACCAAGGTGTGGTCACGGCCATTCGCGTCGCACTAAACATGGCCAATGCCCACGGACAAAGGCCAGGCCTGGTGCAGGCCCACGGTACTTCGACTGCATTGAATAATATCGCCGAACTGCAATCTCTCTACCGTGCTCTGAGGTATCAGGGTTATTCGCACCCTGTAGTGCTCAACGCCATCAAGGGATTGGTGGGGCATCCCATGGGCGCGGCCAGCGCCGTCGATATGGTGATGGGGGTGCAGACCTTACTAGAGGGCCGGGCACCGGGACTGTTCAATTATCGCGATGCGGATTTGGATCCGCGCTATGCCGAACGCATACCCGAAGCCATGAGGCAATTTCGGTTCCCCTCGGAACCGGTGCAAAATTTTGGTGATAGTCTGATGATCTTAAGCGAAGGTTTTCTGAGTTCCGATGCAGCCGCTGTCTTGGGCACCTTTCCTCAGGATATTGCGGGCGCCGTCGAGTTACTCCGCGACTACGGTTTTGATGCAGAAACCATCGCTGCATGGAAAGACCGGGCCCCCGAACATCGCGGCCGCATGGAAAGACTTGAGGACGGCATGCGTAGAGGCGAGCTTGATCTCGCCAGTATTGCCTTGGGTTATGGCTTCAATCCGTAATTGAGTTTAAGGCCTGGGTACTTTGAATTTCTAGGAAATATTTCGAGTCGCCACGGGCTGGTGAATATTTCTATATCTTATCGAAGGCTGCCTGAAAGATGTCGAAGGTTTCTTGATCGAAGAGGACCACTTCGATGCGTTCGAGTTTAGTGTTGAGTTTGCAGCGAATCTGCAGTTCATCGAAGAGGATTTCGGCGCAATGGGCCAACTCGAGATCGCCCACTCCGGTGCCGATGGCGGGAAAGGCGATGGAGGTTACACCCAATTCTTCGGCTCGAAGAAAACTATTCTTGATGGCATCGTAGAGAGATTCTTGAGTGGTGGGCGTATCGAAATCCATACTGGCCGCGTGAATCACATATTGGGCCTTCAGATTGCCCGCACCAGTAACGGCAGCTTCGCCCAAATCGATGGGGCCGATTTCTTGGCATTCTTCCTGAACACTGGGACCACCTTTTTCGCGAATGGCTCCAGATACACCGGAACCCAACCAGAGTTCCGTATTGGCTGCATTGACGATGGCTTGGCAGGCACTGTCGGTAATATCGCCCAGGACAAGGCGGATTTTTTCCTTCGGGGACATAGACGTTAGAAAAGTTTAAATTTTCCTGCGCTACTGTCAAATAAAATCGGGGGGAGAGGCCTTAGGATGCAGCGTGGAGCTTATTCCACAAGGCGTGTGGAGGATCTTTTTCCCCCCTGAGAGCCGAAAGGGGAACTTTCTGCGGGGTGGTATAGGCACGGCCAAAGGAATCCCGAAGTTCTTCTCTCACTAAAAGGTAAATTTCGCCGGAATCATCACGGTGCAATTGATTGGGAAATTCCACTAGGGCATAGACATCTGTATTTTTGGCCACGGGTCCATTCTTTAGGTAGGCCGTGGGGAAATACACTTTTTCTCCTGGGCGAAACGGCGAGGCGACTCTTTCGTGGTGAAAATGGGTTCCTGTATCATTTCTTACCGGAATAAAGAAACGGCTGTTCTCGTTAAAGTAGGGAGATAGGATTTGCGGCAGGGTGGGTTGGTACATCCAAGAGAAGGACTCATATTTTGGCCTTTGGATGGCTTCGCGGCCTACTTCATAGAACTCTCCCGAAGCATCGACCACGAGAAAATATTTTCCATAGGCGCCTTGCACGCTTTGATAATCTCTCTCAGATGATCCGATCACAATGCAATTTGAGATGAGGGCCTCATTATTTCCATCGGAAACCTGAATGTGCACCCGGTCGCCCGCTTGCACCTTTCGATGAGCATTGTTGCGATTGCGCCACAGTGGGGGGGGTTTTACCGTGGTATCGGAAGCGGGTTCCTGAGGCTCGTTGACAAAATGACTTGCCGTAGCGGACTTCCCTGAGGCCGATTTCACGGGCGGAATTTTTTGGGCGGGATTTCTCGTTGCAGCACCCTGAAACCAATCTATTAAAATACTTCCTAACTGTTGGACGAGACCATGGATCATGACACACTCCTACACCCCACCCTTCCCTTGGTGGATTTTTTGACCCATAGGTAATTAAAGCAAGAGCCGTGCCAAGAAAAATATCACGTAACTAATTGTAAGTATTAAATAAAAATAATGAATCGAATCTGGATTTGAAAATTTTGCAGGCCAACCTCTGGATTAGGGCCCTTAAAATCTCAAACATTGAAGCGAAAATGAAAGATGTCGCCGTCTTTCACCAAATATTCTTTACCTTCTTGCCGAAGCAAGCCCGCCTCTTTCACCGCCAGCTCCGAGCCCAAGCGAAACAGGTCTTCGCAGTGGTAGGTCTCGGCCTTGATAAAGCCCCGTTCGAAATCGCTGTGAATCACTCCGGCGGCTTGGGGAGCTTTGCTGCCGGCGGCCACGGTCCAGGCACGCACTTCCTTTTCACCGGCGGTAAAAAAGGTGAGGAGCTTGAGCAAGCCATAGCCGGCGTGGGCGAGTCGATCGAGACCCGATTCGCTTAGGCCCAAATCCTTGAGAAATTCCTGTTGTTCTTCATCTGACAAGTTGGAGATCTCGGCTTCGATGGCGCCCGACAACACCACAGAGGGCGCGCCCATTTTCTCGGCATACGCCATGACTTTTTGGGCGTGGGCTCCCGGTTGGGCAGCTTCGGCCTCGCTCACGTTCGCCACGTAGAGCACGGGTTTTTGGGTGATTAAGAAAAGTTCGCGAATCAGCGCCAAGGATTTTTCATCCAAGCCCAGGCTGCGTACGGCTTGCCCCGCACTCAAGGCCTGATGTACCCGTTCCAAAACTTCCATTAAGGCCATGGCGTTTTTATCACCGCTCTTGGCCAGCTTCGCGGTTTTGTCTTTGCGTCGCTCGACCGTATCGAGATCGGCCAACATCAATTCCGTCTCAATGACCTCCATGTCGCGCACCGGATCTACCTCTCCCTCCACGTGCACCACGTCACTGTCTTCGAAGCAGCGCACGATGTGGGCGATGGCATCGGTGTTTTTGATATTTCCCAAAAACTGATTGCCCAAGCCTTCCCCCTTGGACGCCCCCTTGACCAAACCGGCGATGTCCACAAATTCGACGGCGGTGGGGATGAGTTTCTGGGGTTTGATCTTCTCGGCGATCTTTTTCAGGCGGGGATCCGGTAAGGGCACGATGCCTACATTGGGATCGATGGTGCAAAAGGGATAATTGGCCGATTCGGCACCGGCCTTGGTCAAGGCGTTGAAGATGGTGGATTTTCCCACATTAGGTAAACCGACAATGCCACAATTAAAGCCCACGTTGTATTCCTCTTTGGATGGTTTCGGCGCCTTAGCGGCGCCGTTGGGTGACGTATTCGGTGATTTTGAAAAGGGCTTCCCGGTAGGGAGAATCGGGAACGGCCTTGAGTGAATCTTGGGTTTGCGCCACACGGGCCTTCGCGAGTTCCATGCTGTAATTGAGACTGCCGTATTTCTTTAACACCTCTAAGACCCGGCGAAAATTATTTGAAGAGGCGCTGATGGTGGCCAAGCGAATCACCTCCCGTTCCTCAGGGGTGCATCGTTCCAGGGCATGCAATAAGGGCAAGGTGATTTTACCTTCCTTGAGATCCACCCCAGTCTCTTTGCCAAATTCCGCCTCGACACTGGTGTAATCGAGCACGTCGTCGGCCAATTGAAAGGCGATGCCTAGATGCATGCCAAAATCACAAAGGCTATTTTCCATTTCGGGTTTGGCCCCCGCGAGGATGGCCCCCACCTGGGTAGCACAGGACATGAGCATGCCCGTCTTAAATTCGATAATCTTATAATACTCTTGTTCGCTTAATTTGAGGTCGCGAGATTTGGTCACTTCAAAGACCTCACCCTCGGTGGTGGTGGCGGTGGCATCGGTGACACATTTTAACACCCGCAAGTCACCATCCTCGGCGATCATGGACGAGACCTGACAGTATAAAAAGTCGCCCACCAAGACGCTCATTTTATTGTCCCAAATGGAATTGCAGGAGGGGCGTCCCCGTCGCAATTGGGCGTTGTCGATCACATCGTCGTGGAGCAAGGTAGCCGTATGAATGAATTCAATGGCGGCGCCGTAGAAGATGGCCCGGGGGCCCGTGTATCCCAGGGCTCGGGCGGCCAAGAGCAGCAAGATGGGGCGAATGCGTTTGCCACCGCTCATGACGATGTGCTTGGCGATCTGGGTCACCGAGGGCACGCTGGAAATCAAGCGGCGCTCGATTTCCTCTTCCACCTCGATCAAGTCTTGATGCAATAAAGTGGCGACCTCGTCTAAGGCACCGTGGTCTCCCTCGTCGTTTTGCACTGGGAGGGGCGTCGCTAAGGATTTGTTATTCGAAGACATATCTCAGAATCTCCGCTAGGATGAAGCCACTCCCCTACCTTGGCCGGGGGTGCTTGTAAAGGGTGTGAGTCAACATGAAAAAACGACCCATTCATGGGCGGCCTTATTATCTCGAAGGCAATGACACCGGTATTTTATTGCTGCATGGCTTCACCGGAACCCCCCAATGCATGCGTTACCTGGCCGAGGCCTGTCATAAGGCCAAATTTACCGTATCCGTTCCCATGTTAGAGGGTCATGGCACCTCCATCGAACATTTTGAAAGGACTTCTTGGGAGGACTGGTACCAAAGTACCGAGAGGGCCTTTCATGAATTGAAGGCGGCCTGCAAAACGGTCATGGTGGCGGGCTTGTCCATGGGCGGGCTCTTGACCCTCCACTTGGCGAGCCAATACCCTCGGGTGGTGCAGGCCATCGGACTCCTGGCCACCCCGTTATTTTTGGACGGCTTTTTGATTCGCAGCGTGTTCCCGGCCGTATGGAAGACCCCCTTGAAGCGCCTCTATCGTTATCAGTCGAAGTCGACGGCTTCCATCAACGATCCCGTGGCCCGGCGGCGCTATCAAACTTACGAAAAAATTCCCCTGGCGAACGTGGCCGAATTGCTGGAAATCCAGGCCATGGCTCGGGAGGAACTCAAACAGATTCGCCAGCCCACCATCGTGATTCATTCCCTGCTAGACCAAACGGTGCCTTACAGCAATTTGGATTACATCAAGGCCATTGTGGCCACCGACGAGGTACAGACGGTGACCCTAAAGCGCAGCAATCATATCATAACGGTAGATTACGAAAAGGATCTGGTGGCCAAAAAGCTGATTCGCTTTTTTAAAAAATACCGAAAGAAATAAAAAAAAACCGGCGGGGAATACCTTCCCGGCCGGTTTAATATTGATTGGTCGCTAAAGCATTAACGGTGCCTGCGCCGGAGGCCTAAGGCCCCGAGCAACAAGAAAACTCCTAAGCCATAGCCGGTGATGTTAGGGTTGCCGAGCTTTTGCAGGCTGCACCCTCCTTGGGCATTATCCATAAAATCAATGGGTTCGAAGTCACTCGGTTCATTGATATCATTGGCCTGATTGCCAGGATTAAAACCGTTATCGGGATCCAGTGCACCATCACCATCACCATCACCATCACCATCACCGTCGCCATCGCCGTCACCGTCACCGTCACCGGTAGGAATGGCCAGACAATCATTAATCATGATTCCAGAAGGGCCTTCCTCCCAACAGTCATCCTCCGGCGGAGGGGGTGGCACGTCCGGCGCGGTAAAGTCGTCGATAGACGCGCGGGCTTCCGAGCCGTCGGGGGTTAAGGTGGGTTGCCCCACCAAGACAATCGCCAGAACGGCGACAAAGATTATTGCAGATAGAATAGATTTCATGGGCGCTCCCTTGGGTTGGATCCTCCACCTCAACACGGTTTTCACCGCACTGAAGAAGAGGCCGAATACACTCCTAGAGCGATTCGGAATAACGGAGCGATCCGTTCAGGCTGCGAAGCCATCCTATTAAAAGGTAGTCTCAAAGGCGGTCCCTTAAGGAACCGCCTTTGGGGCTGGGGCCGCTCGGTTTCCCGAACGACCCCATGGGTTCGCGGACATTTGTGCTCCCCGGGTCAGAGCCACAAAAACCACCCGATCTCGAGGGGCTTTTGGGGCTGGGGCCGCTCAGTTGCCTGAACGACCCCATGGGTTCGCGGACGCTTTGGCCCTGCGGGCCTGAGTTTCCTCCCCCCTCCCATGGGAAGAGGTGACTCAGGTCGGAGATTCCCCCCAGGGAATCTCCTCGGGTTAGACCCCATTCAGACCGTCGCTTGGCGGCCAAGGTCTCAAGGGGGTTGGGGGTCGGGCTGACCCCCGGGGCTCGTTAATTTTTCAAAATGTCGAGGTTTTTCTTTGGGGAAGCGCCCCGACACTCTTCATTAAAAGCAAGGCTTGTGCCACAGGAA
>JAJFLL010000148.1 GCA_021772695.1 Deltaproteobacteria bacterium | reverse complement strand
ATCGCTGCCTAAGAAGCGATGTAAATTCTCTAAATTCAAATCTCGATGGGCGAGGCGGGAAAGCTGTGAACTCTCTGTAACTCCGCGCTGGGCCATCATCAATTCGGGGGCAAATTCCATAGGTAGGGCGTATTCTCCGCGACCCATCAACTCATGAAACCTCGGCTGAGAGATAAAGGGGGTACGCGCCCGAATGCGTCCTTCAGCGGGAATCAACACTCTGGGATCATTTTCGCCAATGACGTGGGCCACCAATTGTTGGTCACTCACCAAGGGAACACTTTTATCGGCCAAGGCAGAAGAACGCGCGAGATGAACCCCCAATGAATTGGGATGGGCCA
Source organism: Deltaproteobacteria bacterium (assembly GCA_021772695.1). Taxonomy (GTDB): domain Bacteria; phylum UBA10199; class UBA10199; order DSSB01; family DSSB01; genus JAJFLL01. The sequence goes on along the minus strand of JAJFLL010000148.1, from coordinate 13,053 downwards.
AAAAGGAAATGGCAAAATTCGAGGACCGAACCGTAAACTGGGATTGCGGGGTTACCACATCACCATTTCGTTGCGCGGGAACGGTAAGGGCTTCTCCTGCAGCAGGGATGGGCTCTCCGAGTTGACCGAAACCCAGCCACTTATAAATGCCTTGAGCAGTTCGCGACCCATTAAAAGTCTGCTGCCCCAATCGCAAAATATCCCAACTAAAATTATCGGGAACCCGAGTGGTTACTTCCACCCGCTCGCCAGGTAGAATTCTGATTTGCCTTTCGCCTCTCAATGTTCGCAGACGATTTTGGGGGCCCACCAAATTCCATCCCAATTTTGTAGACAATCCGCGAAAAATAAATTCACTCAAGGCCAATACTCCCCGGGGACCCGGCGGCAAGATGACCATTTTGGTATCTCCCCATCCGCCCGGCACTCCACCCACACCGGCGATGATCCGATTGGGACTCACAATGACCTCGGAGCCCCGAAGCAAGGCCGTATGTTTCTCGCGACCCTGTGCATCAAAATGGGTCAGATCTACATCAACTCCCAACCATCCGTAACGATTGAAGGTGGCACTGGGAATGAGGGCTAGATAGCTGCGAAGGCCTTGATTCCAAAACCCCTTAGGGTTCTCGGCACGGCGAGCTTCTCGGCGCGTGAAGAGGTAGCCGCCCACTCCAAGAGAATAGGAATGTCCGGCAACCTCATACTTAGCTCCCTGGGTTGAAGGGGTTTCGATAATGGGAAACCAATAAGGCAGTTCGACGGATCGGGTAATAAATTTTGGTAAACTACGGGCCCGCGAAGGCGCGCCCATTTGAACGGCGTTGTCCGAGGCCGTCCCCTTCTTGGCCAAAATAAATGCAATCTGAGAACGGATGCTTGAGGTTAAGTCACCTGAGTGGTTCCCCGGTTCCAAGGATATCTCTGCCCCACGCAAGGCCTCTCCCACGGTTTCCCAAATCGTGCCATCGCCACCGTAAGGAAGAATTAATATTTTTGGGAGCGATGGTTGAACCGGTGATTGACGAACCACGGTGCGAGGTGTTTCGGCCAAGACTTGTGCAATGGTATTTTGAATCCGGTCGCGACGGGCACCCTGATCGGGCAAGGTCTCGATAGGAATCACACTGGCCCCATGGCCTTCCAGAATTTGCCGGAGTTGAGGAAGCTCTTGGCCGATTCGACCGTCTCGGGCCGCTGGATTAAACACAACGATGACCTTGTGACCACTGAGGTCACTGGGAGCCCCCTGAATGGAGGACAAATAAGATCGATAGGTGGCGGGGGAACCGGTTCCCCTACTTCCTCCGGGAGAAGTCATAAAGCCTCGAAAATTCAATGCTTTTGGTCTAATACCCTATCGGGGCCCTGCAGGTAAGGTTGTGGCCTTTCCCAGGAGCCCATGGCCCCATTAGCCCGGATAGCAGGCGGTAACGGTAGTATGAATACCCCCACGCACTTTAAAATCGGAGAAGACCTCCATGCGACGTGGATTTAAGAGCTTGGCCAAGTCATCTAAAATGAGGTTGGTGACCGCTTCGTGAAAATGACCTTCTTCTCGGAAGGACCAAAGATAGAGTTTGAGGGATTTTAGTTCTACGCATAACTGGTCGGGAACATAAGTTATTTTAATGGTCGCAAAATCCGGTTGCCCGGTCTTAGGGCACACGCAAGTGAACTCGGGACATTCGAATTGAATGGAGTATTCCCGATCCGGCTTCGGATTAGGAAAGGTCTCTAATTTTTTTTGAGGTTGGGTCGGCATAGGCTCCTAAAGACTTGAGGTGTTAAGACAAATCAAGGAAATTCTGCTCTAATGGCTTTTAGAAAATTGGGTTTCGATAGGGATTTATCTTTAAAGGCGGTCAGCAGTTCCAACATTCGTTGTTTTTGTTCCGGGGTTTTTAAAGCCATGATTTTTTGTTTTAACATGGATTTTTCTTCGGTATTTAAAAAGCGGCTATTATCGATTTGACTGGGTGGGGGCAATACGGCCTTAACCTTTGTTGACATCACCTGGCGTACCAGAGGAATATCGATAGAAGCTCCACCTCTCATTACCGTAAGGACCACCGGCGATCCCGCGGGGCCTCGAATCAAAGAAGCCACTTCCGCCAAGCTCTTGCCTTGGACCTGCTGAGCATCTACCTTAATCAGTTGATCACCACGTTTAACCTTGGCCTTATCTGCAGGAGATTTATAGGTTACCGAATAAACCACTAAATTTTGTGATCCCGGTGGATCAAAATCGAGATAAATTCCCACACCGCCTGCATCGTCCTGAGCAAAACTCAAGGGCGATACACCTAAAAATAGGCCTATCCAAAATAGGAACCAAATTTTTGTCATGTGGGAATTTATTTTAACCTCTCAATTCTTTCCTAGTCTAATTCGTCTAGGAACTAGTTCGCCTATTTTTTTAAAGTCCACAGTGCTCCTTCGACTGGTTTCATCACAGAGAAGATAAAAAAAAACCAGAAAACCAGGAAACCATCATGGTCAAACGAACCGCTATTTTAACCATTTTAACTTTAGGGACCCTAGGGATTTTCCAATTTCCTACCCCTTCGGCTGAGGCCCATTACCGACATGCACCTCGAAGCGATCCTTGGTGCCGGTCCCACCACTGCTACCATCGCCACAAGAGACATAAACACTACCGAAAAAAACGCCTGGTGGCCTATCGCCAAGCCCCGCCGGCAAAACATTGTTTCTTCTCCCATGGCCATCGGTATTGTCATTGGGATTATTAATATTAACGCCGGGCGGCTTTCTTAGGGTTTTCAGGTTATAACTAATTGAAATTTAATAATATTTTTTTTAAAACCCCAAAAGGGTTTTTAGAAAATATCTTTGCTTTGCAAAAAGGATCCAGCTATGAAATAAGCCCGGCGAAACCTTACCTTTTGGGGTTTCGTCCATTAGGGCCCTGGAGTAGAAGGTCCTGAAATCAGTAACAACTAAGGGTTTTTTCTATGACTGAGATCAAAGCGGGCCTCAAAGATGTGGTAATCGCCCAAAGTACTATTTCGTTTATCGACGGTGATAAAGGCGAATTGGTTTACGCAGGTATCAATATCCATGAACTGGCAGAAAATTCCAACTTCGAGGAAGTGACCTTCCTGCTTTTGAACAGGAAGTTACCGACCCAAGACCAATTGGCCAAACTAGACACCCTCTTACGCAAGCATCGCAAGGTACCTGAGGATGTTCTAACGGTTCTCAAGACTTTGCCCAAAACTACCGAACCGATGGATGCACTCCGAACCGGAGTCTCAGCCTTAGGATCACTAGAGGAATCTCCAAACGACCATTCTGAAGAAAAAAACTTTGAACGAGTGCTGAAGTTAGTTGCCCAAATGTCTACCCTAGTGGCGGCTATCCAAAGGATTCGCAGCGGACAAGAAATTATTGGGCCCCGAGAAGATCTAAGTCATGCAGAAAATTTTCTTTATATGATGTCAGGCAAAGAGCCTGATGCCACTTCAGTAAAAGCATTGGACATTGCACTAATCCTACACGCCGATCATGGCTTTAACGCCTCTACCTTTGCGGCTCGAGTAACTACCTCGACCTTATCGGACATCTATAGCGCTGCAACCAGTGCCATTGGAACTTTAAAGGGACCGCTTCATGGTGGTGCCAACCAGAGGGTGATGGAAATGTTGCTCGACATCGGCGTCGATGGTGACCCCTTGACCTACATCAAGCAAGCTTTGGAACAGGGGAAAAAAATCATGGGTTTTGGACATCGGGTCTACCATACCGAAGACCCGCGAGCCACTCACCTCAGAAAGATGAGCGAACAGGCCTGCAGGGCTACCGGAAATATACGGTGGTTTGAAATGTCCCGGCAAATCGAACTATTCATCAACAAAGAAAAGAATTTGAATGCCAACGTGGATTTTTACTCTGCCTCGGTTTATTACTCCCTCGGAATTCCCACCGATTTATTCACCCTGATTTTTGCCATGAGCCGCATGGCCGGTTGGGGAGCTCATATTTTAGAACAATTAGAAAACAATCGTTTGATTCGCCCCCGAGAAGAATATGTGGGACCACGGGATGTCCATTGGGTCTCGCTTGATAAGCGCTCTTGAACCGTTCAATGCATGCTTTGAAATACCGTATAAAAAATCATCGCCCAAACCTTCAGTATCAGTGAGGTGGCCAAGACAACGGCCACCAGATAGCCCAAGGTCTTCCACCCGTTAATTTTTAAGTCCCGCCAAAAAAAATACCTCCAAACTAAGTAGGCCAGGACCAATCCCATCAAGAATCCAGGCTGCCATTCCATAAACTGGGGATTCCAAGCGGTCATCAGGGGATTTAAGGCCAAGGGAATCAGGCCAACGCAGGCTAAAAAAAGAAGGGAGTAAATCGAAGCACGGTAGAATTTTATGGAGTGCCCAAATATTTTAAGGACACCCCACAACACCCCGGCCAGGACCACCACCGCCAAAAATATACTACCGATTCGAAAGATTAGACCAAGCATAGTATTGGCGACACTTTAGGGGAGATGCCTCTTGAAGCCCAAAGCAATTTTAACCATACTGGTTCTTTGGAGGTCCAAGGAAAGTAATGCGGGGTACGCAAGAAGGAGCACCAAATGCGAAATAAATTATATCTACTTGGAATTACTATGATTTTTACACTTAGCCTGATGGGGGGCCTGAAATCGGCTTCGGCCCTCGATACCGTGGTGGTAGGCCAACCCTACGCCTACCCCTATAACTACGGTGGCTATGGTTATGGACCCTATGCACCCATCGCTTATCCGGGTCTCAATAGCACTAATCCTGCGATCCAAGGCGGTTCTTATCCCTCGAGCCCCTTCTTCTTAGGCAATCAAGTGCAAGGGGCCACTGGAGCCAATGTGAATAACGCCTTTCGCTCCAGCGGATTTCTCAATTATGCCCCGGTGCCCGGCCAAGGGGTTTACGGCTACTAGGACTTAATAATCGATTTGCACCCGGGTCACCGCCTCGAAGGGCTTGCCATCGCGAAGTTTACCCGAGACCGCAATATTGTGAACGCCTTCCGGCTGATTCTTTATAAATTCCCAGGAGTCGAAATACATTTTCCAATCGGTGGTGCCATTTTTATTGGCATCACCTTGCTTGGGATCCCGGGCATTGGGTACAACGGGTTGCGCTAAATCTCGCCCATTCACACCGGAAAGGACTACCGATCCGGTTTCGATATCATCGGCAGTGTAGCCCTTAGGGGCTTCGACGATGATTTCAATTTTACCTTTGGCTTTGCCTTTTTTCAGGTCGGCCTTGGCGCCCTTCCCGCTCAATTCGACAAAACCGGTAAGCACTTCCGGTTCGTCTTCCTTTTTATTGCGTTGCCTTTTCACGACTAACTTTTCATTGAGCGAGGCGGTAAATTTTTCGCCGACGGCTGCTGAGGCAGCATCCTTGCTATCTGAATTGAGATCAATGTTTCCGGAAATAGCAAGGGGTGAACCATCATTGGCCGATATGGTTTCCATTCGAACCGTCAAGGTGCGACCTTTTTTATCTACTGAAGTTACGGTACCCCGACCCAAGGCTCCTATGAGGATACCGGGACTTCGAGATGGCCCAACATCTTCGGCAGCGTAGAGGGTAACGGTCTCGCCCTCACGTGTCAGTCCACTACTCAAAGCCGTGCCTAGCGAAACCATGAAGGTAGTCCCTTCCTTAACCGAAGGTGGCACATAGCGTCTACGACGCCTGGTACTTGTGCTGGGTGCCGGTGATTCGGGTTTAATGGAATCACCGATCGGCACTACTTGCACGTCGTCTTGCGCCGAAACTGAAAAAGGAAGGACTACGAGAGCCAATAATATTAAAGCTAACCATTTCTCATGCCTCATGAATCACCTGCTCCTTACTGATCATTTTTATAATTTTGCACCGCTTAACTTGGAAATAATATCTACGGCCAAGTTTAACCCATAGGCCGGCGCCTGAGAAACGCTATTTGGGTCAGAGGCCTTGCCCACTTCACGGTACCATTTATTCGTACCGCCTAAAGCTAGGGCTATCAACCGTAGCCCATTGACGGGAACCGTGTTGATGGTTTCTTGAAACACATAAAATACGGAGGGAACTAAAAGGCCTTCGGCATTTCCGATAGGGTTTACCTTTAAGGAGTTTCCCTTCGTTCCCAAGGAACCAAAGCTCAATTCAAAACCGCGGTTGGCTTCTCCCGCAGGATTATTTTTAACCAAGGGATTAGCCGTCAATATATTCGCCCGCTTCATTCCATCTTCAGTGGCTACCGCCGTGACAATCAATTGTCCCTGACTAATCACCGAGCTTTGCTTGGCTCCTGTTTCTTGGTTAACGGCATAAGCATAGAACATCAACGCTGATTGAATCTTGTTGGTGGCCGTCTCATTGGGATTTTGCCCATGTGCGTTCACATCAATATTGGGTTTTCCTGAGGCATCAAATAGAACTTTTGTCGTCAATTGAGGTTTAAAGGCATCGTCGGCCTGCCCCGTCATGGGGACCCCCATGAGACCAATTAAGAGTGCAAATAAAATGGTTCGGCGCATAAAACTTCTCCTTTGCGGCTACGTTGGGTTTTTAAAGGATATGCCAGGGTTTTTCAACATTTCTTCCATAGACGAATAAGGGACCTTTCAGGGTCTACCATCCGCCTTGACTCCCCGAAACCCCCAGGATACCGAGAGAAACGATCATGCAAGTCTCTAGAAGAGTTAAGCTTTATTTGTTTCCGGCTCTGGTAATGCTTCCCCCGGCGGTGGCCGGTATCGCCTGGGAGGTCTATAACCATTATTATCGTGGAATCGGAACTCCCTTTTTATACCCTTCCTTGGGGCTGTTTTTGATCAGCCTGTTCTTCTGGGCAAAAAACAAATGGGCATACATTCTATTATTGACGGTTACCGGGGTTTTTTTGTTTTTCTTTTTACGTCATACCCTGTGGATCAAAGGTAGCGCTACCTCGGTGGTTTATTATTACCAGTCTTGGACCTTCGATACCCGAAAAGGAACCATAGAGCCCAAGGACCCCCTTGGACCCACCCCCCCTGCTTCAGGTGGGTATTTAAGCTGTAATTTTTCCTTTAATCGCTGGCTGGATTATTTGAACACCCAACCCCAACTATGTACCTCCTTTGATAAGGATCACCGATTAGTCATGTTTCTCAACGATTCGGAAGGAATGGGCGGCAGTCTTCGAGAATTTCAAATCAACTATTTTACTGTGGATCGGAAAAGTTTGCTGGGCGAACCCTTAGACCGCTGGGCCTTGCGGCTCGCTTATCGCCCGGTATTGCAGGGCATCAAAAAACGATACCAGCTTCTAGCAATCTATCAAGTCTACGAACGAGAGATCGGTAAAGGTAAAAGTAAAATCGTCGAAAGTTTTTCCCGAAAGGCCAATGGTACCATCAAAACCTTTACCGAGTCTCCTTTGATCAAATTCAGTCAAAAAGACGTTTATGCCTTATATGGATTTGATGGAGAACTCATTGAGATACCCAACCGCGGAAACCGTAATTTTTCTTTTCCGGGACGTATTGATGTACGAGGATATCAGCGCTATGATTTACCACCCTATTTATCTTCGGATGCCCAACCCTAAAACCAAGGCTTAATATGAAGATTAAAATAGATCAAGAGACATGCATTGGCGCTTCCGCCTGTATCGCCGCAGCGGGGAAAACCTTTGCCCTCGATGAAAATGGCAAGAGTTACGTGACCAACGCAGAGGGCGATTCCCCAGAGGCCATCAGAGATGCCGCACAGGCTTGTCCGACACAGGCTATTGAAATTATTGAAGGAAATTAATTTTTCTTCAGCAATGCCGGTTGTTGCTGGGTCACACAATGGCAAGCTCCCAAACCGTGCACTAAGATTCGTCCATCGATGGGGACCATTCGCCTTGACGGGAAACAGCCCTGCAATATTTTGATCGCAACCTCGTCTTGCCTATCTTGAAAGACGGGGACCAACACTGCCTTATTACCGATATAAAAATTGGCGTAACTTGCGGGCAAGCGACCGGTCTCTGAATAAATGGCCGCAGGCATTGGAAGTGGAATTACCTTGAGCGTTTGTCCGGTTTCGCTACGCATAGACTGCAAACGAATGAAATTTTCTTGTAGGGCTTGGTAATTTTCATCACCAGGGTTCGTTTCTAATGCGGTCACCACCGTACTTGCATCGACAAATCTCGTTAAATCATCGATATGGCCGTCGGTATCATCTCCAATGATGCCATCACCCAACCATAAAATATTTTTTATTCCTAAATATTTGGTGAGATAAGATTCAATTTGCTCGCGAGTTAGGTGAGGGTTTCGATTGGAATTTAAAAGGCAAGATTCCGTAGTGAACAAGGTGCCTCGCCCATTGACTTCGATGGAACCTCCCTCCAAAACAATGCCGGGACTTTGCATGGGTATGCCTAATTGTCTGGCGATGGAGCTTGGAATAGCGTTGTCTAGATCATAGGGAGGGTATTTGCCACCCCAACTGTTATATTCCCAATTCAAGAGGACCAGCTGGTTTTCCCCTTCGCTTTCGTCGATAATAAATATGGGTCCGTGATCCCTTGCCCAAGCGTCGTTGGTAGGAAAGTGGTGGAACCGTACCTTGTTTAGGTCCACCCCGTCATTTTGGAGCAGGGCGCGGACCTTTTCTTCCATAGCTTGGTCATTGACATTGAGGTGAACGATTTCACCGCCCACCAGACCCAATACCATTTGCACCCAAACTGATTCGACTCGCTCCATGGGAATTTCGGGCCAGGTTTCCTGGTTGTGGGGCCAAGATAGCCAGGTGGCCTCATGGGGCTCCCACTCGGCAGGCATGCGAAAGTTGGGGTGAGTTAGAGACATAGCTTCAAGAGAGGGAATAACTTTCCATGCGACGACATGACAAGAAGGGCCAATCTTTTCTTACGGCCTCTATTTGAGACAAGTCACAAGGCACGATCAGGACTTCTTGTTGGTCCACCGGTGCACGATGCAAGAGTTTTCCAAAGGGGTTTGAAACGAAACTGCTGCCCCAAAAATTCAAATGATCTTCTCGTCCAATGCGGTTGGCTGCGGCGACAAAGACCGTATTGGAGATCGCATGCCCACGCTGTACGGTGATCCAAGCCTCATGCTCCGTTGCCCCAATTTCAGGATCACCCGCCGCGGGCCAACCGATGGCGGTGGGATAAAAAAGAATTTGCGCGCCTTGCAAGGCCAAGGAACGAGCGCCTTCAGGAAACCATTGGTCCCAACAAACTTGAACTCCGATGGTCGCGTAACGGGTTTTAAAAGGTGTGATACCCATATCTCCCGGAGTGAAGTAGTACATCTCCGAATAAAAATTGTGTGGGTCATCGGGAATATGCACCTTGCGGTATTTACCTAAAAAAGTACCATCAGCATCCCAAACGGCCGCGGTATTAAAATACTTGTCGCCGAATTTCTCAAAAAATGAACCGACCACGACCACCTGATGTTGCTTTGCAAACCCCGCTAAAGAATCGGTATGTTTGTCAGGAATGGCATGGGCCAAGGTAAAATATTGGTCATCGTTGGTCTGACAGAAATAGGGTGATAGAAATAATTCTTGCAGGCAAATAATCTGTGCGCCGCCCTCAGCAGCCTGACCCATCAAAGTAAGATGTTTTTCTAAATTTTGTGCAGGTGTTGCTTCGGAACTTGTTTGTATCAAGCCCAAAACCACCTCATTTTTTGGTGATTTCATATTATTTGACGATATCGATTTCACGAAGGGTGTTCGTTACCACCACCACATTTTGGTCCAAGTTGTATTTGCCGATTTGTATTTTTAAATCGTAAGGGCCTCTAGGTAAAGTTCGGACCTGACCGCATTTTATTTTGGCAAACTCTTTTCCATCTTGACTTACAAAAACTTTGTCACACTTACCATTGACTCGTAAATTTCCGAAACCAGGCACAATGATTTCATGTCGTTCCGTGGGGCGGATCGTTACCGGCTGTTCATAATTATATTCAGGCTGTATCTTAACTTGAACCACGTAGTCCCCCACTGGCACTTGCACATCTTCCAATCCTTTAATTTTTTGATCCTTTGTATCAGGACGTTGGCTCACCAATAGAATTTCATCATCGGTATTAGGTGTTTTGACATAAATCATGCCATACCGACGTTCAGCCCTTGGGGCCAGGGGATCCAGGGCCCAGGATCGACCTACCAGAAAGGTGGTCATCATTATTAAGATGTATATGGAATATTTATTCATGGCATATCTCTCCATCTGGGACGAAATCATCCTATACTCCAATACGTCCCAGGCCAAGCAAGGGATTTAAGGACCTCAGGGCCCCTTTTTGACCATTAGGGAGAAAACACCATGGAAAAAACTTTCTAGAGCAAAAACAATTATTTGTAACAGCCGAGGACTGGGCTATAGTGCCAAAATGACTGATCGAATACTGTGTTTTTTTCATGCCAATTGTGTCGATGGCGCCGCTTCGGCGGCGGTTATCCGAAAAAAGTATCCCCAGGCAAAATGCTATCCCATGAACCACGGAGATCGCCTGCGGGCACGTCCGAAGGGGAAAAACCTCTACATTGTCGACTTTAGTTTTAAACCTGAGCTTATGCTGCGTTTTAAAGAAGAGGCTCAAGCGGTCCATTGGTATGATCATCATATTACGGCTGTGCCTATCCAAAAAGAGCTGGGATGGGGAGAAATCGACCTGGAGGAATGTGGAGCCACGCTAACTTGGAAGCAGGAATTCCCCGACCAACCTCTGCCAAAAATATTAGAGTACGTCAGGGACAAAGATCTCTATCAATGGAAACTTCCCGACTCCCGGGAAATCAGCATGTTCTTGCGGCAGGTGGAAGGCATCACGAATCCACTCAATCCCTTCTGGCAAGAACTCTTATCCGGACCCGACGACGCCGCTTGGAAGGAAATGAGTCAGCTGGGTGCACAAGGCCTCAAACATCAAGAGATGACTTTAAAGCAAGGTATCAAAAACGGCTTTGAATTAGACTTTCATGGTCACCGCACCCTGGTGGTCAATTGGAGCCTTGAAGCCAGCGATATGGGCGAATTTATCTATAAAGATCTGGGATATGATATTGCCCTGATGTTCTATTTTACTGGCCGAGGCTGGAATTTCAGCCTGCGCAGTGAAAAAGTCGACGTGAGTCAGCTTGCTTTAAAATATGGCGGCGGCGGACATCCGGGTGCGGCGGGCTTCAGGCAAACCAACATCGATTTTTTATTCAATAAGATTCCTCAAACCAAAAAGGCCTAAGTTATTTTTTTTCCTCGGTAGGAGCACTTGGCGTTGCGGCACCGGAACTTGCGGTGGATTTAGAGACCGCCTTGTCATCGGCACAAAAGTTTAAGAGGGGCTCGTATTTTCCTTCACCGAAGTCAAAATTCTTTTTGGCGCCAGAACGGTGAGAGGCCACTGCCGCAACGGGATTTCCCGCAGCATTGAAGGTATATCCCACCAAACAACCGGTATCACTAAAATAGGTATATCGGGTGGGTGCCCCGGCAGTAACGGTGTTTACGGTTAGGTAAATTACGTTGTGTCCCGTACCGGTAATGGTGTCTTTTCCGTTGGTCAGCGGGCCCTTACAAGTGACGGTAACGCCCTTTTTTCCACAGACAAATCCATTGGCGGAAAAAACCGGGGCATCGGCCCAGGCCTGTAATCCGAAACCAGTGCTAATAAAAAATCCAAGGAACAGTATAAGTATCTTCATAAAAACTCCTTCATATTCAGGCCCAAGGACCTACTAGGATCGACCCTTCGAATCTGCAAGGGCATTTACGAGTTTAGGGCCTAAGCCGCCAAAATCGCCGTTACTCATCAGTAATATAATATCTCCCCTTTGCACCTCGGAAATTACGGTTTTTAATATGGCCTCGGTACTGGGCAAGTGACGAGCAACATTGCCGGAATGCCGTTGGATATCTTGAACCAATTGATCGGTGTTGAGGACTTTTCCATCGCGTACCTTTTCAGGCATAAACACATCACTAATAATCACCTCATCAGCATCACCAAAAGCCTGGGCATAATCTTTCTGGAACAAGTCCCGTTTGCTGGTATTGCTTCGCGGCTCAAATAAGGCCCAGAGTCTTCCCTCAGGGTACTGGTGACGGATGGCATGTAAGGTGGCAGCAACGGCGGTGGGATGATGGGCAAAATCGTCGATGATCTTGATACCCTTCACCACACCCAAAATATCTTGGCGGCGAGCCACACCCTGAAACGATGCCATGCCCTCTTGAATCTCAGTGGGTTTCAGACCCAGGTGCAATGCTAATGCAATGACCCCTAGGGCATTGCTCACATTATGACTACCTGGGGAATCCCATTCCACCTGCCATGTTTCACCATGGGCCTGAACTTCAAATCGGGTTTTTTCACCGGATCCCAAAATTTTTCCAAATACCTGAGAAGAATCCCGATATTCTTCATTTAAAGAATAACCCAAGACTTGTTCTGGTACCTGTTTCGCTAATGCTCGCACCTCAGCAAAATCCATATTGGCCACCAAGCGCCCCTCCTTAGGCAATAGCGCAATGAGTTTACGAAAGGATTCGCGAATTTGGTCCATATTTTCGTAAATATCGGCATGATCAAATTCCACACTGGTCAGGATGATATGCCGGGGTTCGTAATGAAGAAACTTGGGCCCCTTGTCAAAAAAAGCGGTATCGTATTCGTCTCCCTCCAATACAAAAAATTCCCCCTGCCCTAATTTAAAATTTTGCGGAAAATTTTTCGGCTTGCCCCCAACGAAAAAACTGGGATCCTTATTTGCGGACTCTAACACCCAAGACAAAAGAGATGTTGTGGTAGTTTTTCCGTGGGTACCCGCCACTACCAGTGAAGTGCGATTCTGAAGAAAAAATTTTTTCAAGGTTTCAGCCATGGATTCATAGGGCAGTCCCAACTCGAGAACGGCCTCGGCCTCTGGATTCCCCCTAGAGATGACATTTCCGATGACAACTAAATCGGGAGCCGGAACGAGATTCGCTGCCTGATAGGGACAACTGACGGGAATA
>JAJFLL010000147.1 GCA_021772695.1 Deltaproteobacteria bacterium | reverse complement strand
AAATATAAGGATATTTTTCACTTACTCCTTGCAGATTTCCTGGAGAGGCTCCTTTGGAGCTGGGGTGGGCCAGCTCCCAAATTTCTTAAAACTTCAAAATTTTGTGAAAATTAATGAAAAATTTAGCAGACCAGGTAAAATCGCAGCCATGAACGAACGCTTCGTGGCCCAATATGTTTCTGATGCCCTGCTGGGAGAGGGTGCCTTTGGACAGGTCTATCAAGTTCACAATCAGCGAGCAGAAGACTATGCCCTCAAGGTGCTCAAACCGGCACGCGTGGGTAGCCATTCTAAATCTTTGCAGGGCGAGGTGGAAATCTTGTCCCGTCTCCAGCATCCGAATTTATTGAAGGTCTTTGAATACCTGCCCGACGTGCAAGTGGTGCAGGGCATCTCTGCCAAGGGCCCCGGTTATGTCATGGAATGGGTCCAAGGTCCCACCTTTGATGAGGTCCTCGGACCCAAGACCCCGTGGGCCCAGGTTGAGTCCACCTTTGTGCAATGCCTGCGTGGACTTCATTATTTGCATGGCAGACATTTGATTCACGGCGATTTAAAGCCGGCCAATCTTCGGGTGGGTGCAAAAGACCAAATCAAATTGCTGGATTTTGGTTTGGCGAGTCGCTTGGGTGACCATAGCGGGGAGGTCTTGGGCACCCTCGATTACTTGGCCCCCGAGGCCCTATCCGGTCAGCGTTCCACCCGTTCCGATCTGTTTTCCTTAGGGGTGATTTTTTTTCGCCTACTCAGCGGTGCATGGCCCTTTGATCCAGAGGTGGAACTTTCACAAAGGTTTTTATTGCCACCCAGCCGTCTGCAAGATTTTAAGACTCAAGCACCACCGTACTTTTCCAATATTCTAGCCAGATTATTGGAACCCGATCCCAACCGTCGGCTCTCCAGTGCCCAAAACACCTTACGGGCCTTGAACCAATTGAGTTCGGAGACCTACGAATTGGCCGAGGTCCAAATCGCATTAAGCACCTTAGAGCGACCTCCCCTGGTGGGTCGGGACCAATGGCTACAAAAGCAAGAGGAACAACTGAATGCCTGGGTACAAGGGCAGATCAAGAATCCCCTCTGTCTGCTTTTTGGTCCTGCGGGAATCGGGCGAACCCGCTTGGTGGATGCCACCGTCTGGCAAGCCCAGCTACGCGGAATCGAAGTAAAACGGCCCGAAGAGCACTCTCTGAAAGATTTTTTGGATTCCGCGGTACCGGTCGGTACCCAACGCACGCTATTGCTACTCGAAAACCTTCAAGATCTTAGTGATGCCCAGTGGAAGTTATTGATGGATTACATTGGGGGCTTCGAGGTGAAGGGGAGAAATCTAGGATTGCTGCTGGAATGGCGAACAGGTCCTAAGACACTTCCCTTTCGTGAATCCATTTTGAAACTAAGCAAGAAACTTGATCCCTGGGAAGTGGAACTTTCCCCCCTCGACGAGGCGGCGGTGCGAGAATTGGTCCAGGAGGTCTTTTTCGAAGGCCCGATCCCGGAGCAAAATATCCAAACCCTGTTGAGCATTTCCATGGGCAACCCCGCCCTGCTCTTGAGTCTATTGAAATTCTGCCAAGAAAAGGGCGGCTGGCAGTTTTTACAAGAAGATCGACACCACTGGGAATTCTCCCGCTGTGCGCTCCCGGATTCGCTAAGGCAGGAGGCTGGAAAGGCTTGGCAAGGCTATAATGATATTCAAAAAAAATTATTGGCCAGCACCTACCTGTTTCAAAAACCGGTGTCCCTACGTACCCTCGTGGAGGCATTGGCAGTGAAGTTGGAGGAGCTGCCCCGACAGCTCCAGCCGCTTTTACAGATGCCATGGCTTGAGGAAGATCTCGACCAACTGGTGCCGGTGAGTCCTCCCTACGGACCTTATTGGCAGGAACTACTCGGAAAAGAGGCGAATCAAAACTTGCATGCCGAGTGGTTACAAATATTGCGGGCCGCTAACGGGACCGATCCTTACCTATTGTCACAATTGGCTTGGGGTGCAGAAGATTTCCCCGCCTTTCGCGAGTACGGTATTTTGGCCGCGCAACAATGGGTAGACCTTTCCCGTCCCCAAGAGGCCCTAGAAATTTACGACGACTTGCTGTCAGTAAGTCCTACCACCGAACAGCAAACCCTGATCTATGCCTATCAAGCGGCTGCATTGGCTCGACTCGCCCGATACGATGAGGCCTTGAAGGCCTACGACAAGTGGTACCGGTTCACCCAGGACGATGGCACCCATATTCAAACCATTAAATACCATTACCTCACCGGAGCGGTGTATTTGAATCGAGGTCAAATTGATAAGGCCAAAGAAAAATTTGAATTGGCACTGGCGACGGGAGATTCCGACCGGCACGAACACCACCTTCCCTTTCACCTGAAATCCTTGGTTCTCTTGGGGAAGGTATTTGAAAAACAAAAAAAATTCACGGATGCCAAAAAAACTTATGAGCGTGGCCTGCAATTAGCCCGCACCGACTCCACGGACAAGGCCCAACTCTTGCGGAATATGGGCCTATTGCAGCAAGCTCAGGAAAATTTTCTCGAGGCCAAAGAACATCTTGAGGCCTCCTTGAACATGAGCGAACGACTCTCTTTTGATGAAGGCACTGCCAACACGGCCTATGTTCTGGCTAATTTATCCCATCAGTCCGGAGACTACGACACGGCTCTCAAGACCTATAGTCGCGTACTCGAGATCGCCGTAAAAAAGCAGGACCCATTGAAACAGGCGCGCACCTTAAGCAACATGGCCGCTGTTCTAGTAGAGATCGCCGATTATCCCCGTGCATTGGAACTCGCCGAAAAGGCCGCCCCCATCTTTGCGAATAAGGGAACCGATTGGGACCGCTTGCTCAACGGATTTCATTTATTGACCATTCAAACCTATTTGGGGAACTTTCACCGCTTGGCTGATCCCACCCTGAATCAACTGGCCAGTCGACTCCAGTCCCATTCTCTTCAGGGATATTTGGCGCGGATGGCCGGAGAAGCGAAACGTCTGCAGCGTGATTATCAAGGGGCTTTGGAATCCTGCACCGAGGCGCGTAAACAATTTGCCGCCGCTTCCGACCACAAAGAATGGCGCCTGACCTTACTGCATGAAATTTTGATCGAATGTTTGGCGGGCGATTTGAAGGCCGCCCGAGAGAAACTTTTAGAATGGGACCAGGGTCCAAGCGATAGTCCCGCCGATGAACTGCAAGAAATTCATGGCCTGGTATCGGGATTATTGGGTCTTACGAAAGCGGCGGAAGATACTTGGTTGCAGGGAAAGGTGCAAGGGGTGTTGAAATTGGGGCAGCAGGAATTAGTTATTTTGACCTTGCTCGGTTCTTCGGAAATATTAACCCGTATTCCCGATCAGGCCGGAGCCGATTACCTGCGCCGCCGCGCATTTGAATGGTTAGAAAGCCTGTATCGCCAATTGCCCGAAGAGATGCAGCTCAGCTTTGAACATCGTGATGACTTCAAGCATTTGGCCGAATCCAGGCGACAGAAACTCAAGGCCACGGGTCTTACCCGAGAGCGATTTCTGAGCTTTGCACAAATTAATAAACGTCTGAGCGAAGAATCTGAGATGGGATCCGTGTTGCGCCAGGTGATGGATGCGGCCATGGCCTTGGCCGGTGCCGAGCGAGGCTTTTTATTATTGCAAGACGAGGGAGCGGCGCCGCCGATCATTCCAGGCTTTAAAGTGGAAGCGGCGCGCAATATGAAAAAAGAGAATATCGCCGATGACGAATTTAAAATCAGTCTTTCCGTAGTGGAAGAAGCCCTGCGCCGTCGGGTCAGTATCCTCACCGACGACGCCCAAGCGGACCCCAACTTTAAAAATGCCGAATCGGTGCATCTCTATCAACTCAAATCCATCATGGTATTGCCACTGGTGAGCGATAAGGGTTGCATCGGCGCACTGTATCTCGACCATCGCTTCGAAGTGGGAGCATTCTCTGAAGAGCGTTTATTATTTCTCAAGGCCTTTGCCGATCAAGCCGTTCTTGCCATTGAAAAAGCCAAGACCCTGGCCGAACTCCAGACAGCCAAGCAGGCTTTAGAAAATCGAGTGGTGGAACAGGCCCATCAGATCGAGCAAATGGAAGTGCAACTCAAAGAGGCTCGCAAAGGACTGAAATTTGGGTACGAAGAAATCGTCGGCCATTCACCCAAGATGATGCAGACCCTAAAATTATTGGACCGGGTTACGGATACCATGGTGTCGGTGTGGATTCACGGCGAGTCCGGTACGGGCAAGGAACTCATCGCCCGGGCCCTCCATTACAATAGCGACCGCAAGGAACATCCCTTCATCACTGAAAATTGCAGCGCCATTCCGGAAAATCTGCTCGAGTCGGTCCTTTTCGGTCATATCAAAGGGGCCTTTACCCATGCGGATCGCGACAAAATGGGGCTGTTCGAAGCGGCCAACGGTGGTACCATTTTTTTAGATGAGATTGGCGACATGCCCATGCCCATGCAGTCCAAGTTACTGAGGGTTTTACAAGAGGGAGAAATCCGTCGAGTGGGCTCCAACGAAAGTCGTGCCATCGACGTGCGGGTGGTCTCGGCCACCAATAGGGATCTTCCCAGATTGGTCAAAGCCGGTCACTTTCGTGAAGATCTCTTCTTTCGTTTAAACGGTATTAAAATCGCATTGCCACCGCTCAGGGATCGCAAGGAAGATATTCCTCCCTTGGTGCATCATTTTATCCAGAAGGTGGCCGACGAAAATAAACTGGAACCTTGCGGCATCAGCGAAGAGGCCTTAGGGGTTATGGCCCAATACAATTGGCCGGGTAACATCAGAGAATTAGAAAATGCGGTCCGCAACGGCGTGTTGTTCGCCGACGGCCAAACCATCACCCGCGAGGCCTTGGGCTTCAAGCCGGAACTCTTTGCCCCACCCACACTTCTTGCTGTCGAAACGGAAATTTCCGAACACCCCGAGGTGAAGCGACCGCGCACCGAACAAGAGGCGCAGCGCGAGGCCATTCTCGATGCCTTGGCCCGGGCCTCGTTTCATAAGGGCAAGGCCGCCGATGAGTTGGGAGTGACGCCGCGCCATTTGTATAATTTATTGGAAAAATACGAATTGCCCAAAAACAAATGGGCCTTAAAAAAGTTGGTAGAGGAAGAAAGGGGTTTTTCAGAAGCTTAGGTCCGGTTCTGGGATGCTGGCCTAGAATTTAAAAGAACTGGGCCTCATATTCTTCGTCGTAGGCCTCATCGTGATTTACCTCGCCATCGTGTTCGTCATCTTCACCTTGTGGGTCGGCCAGCATTTTAAAATTGTTGGTTGGCGGCGGAGGTGGAGGTTCGGGATCGTCGTCGCCGGGAGGCGGGGCAAAATCATTTGAGGCGCCGAAGCCGCAGGGCTCAATGCAAGAAAGTCCGTCAGGGGTTTTTCCGCATTCGCATTCCACAACAGTGGCGTCAGAGGCATCGGCCCCCATATCGGGATTAGTGGGTGCCGCACCGGAGCCGCCAAGGGGGCCACCCGCCTGGTCCATGGCACCGCCACCGCCCAGTTCACCGCCGATAAACTCCCCCCCTTGGGTACAGGCCCACAGGGAAAATACTAAACTAAGAGTAAGAATATGGCGGAAAAATACAGACACTGTTGCCCTCCAAAGAGAAATATCGGTCCCAAAGGCCGCAAAGTTGCATTTATTATGGGTGATTTTAACCAGAAGTAGCTAGAGGAAACAGGAAAATCCCATTATTTTTTCATGATTCCAGTACATTTGACCTGACGTCCTGCGTTATAACCCCTAAGGATTAGGGGGAAGAAAGTTTAGCGAGATGAAGCCCATTCCGAGCCATGACCAAAAATTTATCGATAAGGTTAGCCCCTTTTTTTTCTTGGTGGAAAAGTATTTTCGCTATTCGGTGACCGGTCTGAATCATATCCCCAAAACCGGGCCGGCCCTATTGGTGATGAACCATGGCATCC
The DNA here is from genome assembly GCA_021772695.1 of Deltaproteobacteria bacterium. Lineage (GTDB taxonomy): Bacteria > UBA10199 > UBA10199 > DSSB01 > DSSB01 > JAJFLL01. Next base: position 6,384 of record JAJFLL010000147.1, on the reverse strand, counting down.
TACCCTTCCACGGTTTCCTGCTGGCCAAGAAAATCATCGAACGAATCGGCCTTTATCCCCGCAGTTTGGGGGCCGACTTTCTCTTCCACCTCCCCGGAGTAAGGGAGTTTTTTCTCCAAGGGGGTGCGGTGAAGGCCAATCCCAAAAATGCCGAACGATTGTTAAAGCAGGGTCATTTGGTGTTGTTGGCCCCTGGCGGCATCTACGAGGCCCTATTGGCCAAACCGGGATTGAAGCGCATTCCCTGGGAGCGGCGCTTAGGTTTTGTGAAAACCGCCATCAAAACGGGAGCACCCATCCTGCCCAGCTATTGCCCCGGCATCAATAACGCCTATTTCAATTCTTATTTATTCTTAAGACAACGCATCAAGATAATGGAGAAAGTACGTTTCAGTTTGCCGATATTTTTTGGCCTCGGCTTGCTACCCTTGCCGGCTCGCTTACATCATCGGGTGGGTAAGCCCATTTCGGTTAAGAAAATACGGGGAGAAAATTTAGATCAGCAGGTCCAAAGGATTCATGGGGAAGTCATGGCGGCCATGCAGCACATGGTATTGCGCATGCATTAGTGGTTCCTCAGTCCAGGCAGCTGGGAAAGATTCCCAGGCGTTGCCATGCAGGATGAATGGGTTGAACCCCATAACCATCGTCAGGCAAGAGGGTGTCGGTGGCCAGTGCCGAATAATCGGTGGGTTGTTCTAAGCGGGCTTCGACCCAGGATGGTCCGAAGATGGTGGCCAAAAAAAGAAAACTTAAAAAGAAAAATCCGATTAATTTATTCATGTCAGCCCTCGTATAACGGTGTCTCTTAACCCCTAGGACCACCGCGTCTCGCCATAAGTTAAAGCAAAGCACGTGCCAATTTTCCTTGAGAGAGCAAAGCCTTTATTCATGCGGGTTTCCCGCACTCAGGCCGGCGGGCCCTACGGAAGTCGAGACCTCAAAATTCCCCAAGAGCTAAGGAGCCGTGGGACCAGGCTCCCCAGTTTGAAAAAATTAAGTACAGAAAATATTAAGGGAATCAACTCTTTACCGGGGCAGGCGAGGTCCGTTGCAGCCCCATGCGAAAATAAAATTCGAGAATGTCTTGATGACGGAGGTAGCCCAAGAGGTGGGGAACGTCCTTCTGCAGATTGACGACGGGAACCTTGTCAAAATCAGAATCCATCAAAAATTTTAAAGCCTCGTATAAGGTGTTTTTCTCGGTGAGATAAAATTTGGGACGACTGATCAGATCTTCAGCGATGAGGAGTTCCTTCGAGGCATTTAAGTCGTCATCCACCTGACTGAGATCTCGAAGCGAAAGCAGGCCTACCAGGATGTCGTCGCCGGTTTTGACCAAAAAATCGGTAGCGTGGGTTTCTTGAGTGATCGCTTCGATGGCTCGAAGAGAGAGGTGATTCGAGATGATGGCACGTTGGTGGTATTTTTCCCGAAAAGCATTGCCGATGGTCACTGGTTTTAGATTCATCGGATTCATGTCCCAGAGATGGGCCTGGGAGGAAAACTTATTGTTCACCTGATTACGGTAAATGGACCAACGGTGTGAGGTGATGAGAGAGATCACACCCACTACCATTAGGGGCGGCAGTAACTCGTAACCGCCGGTCATTTCGGTGACCATGACGAGTGCACCCAAGGAGGCGTTGGTGACCGAGGAAAAAAAGGCCGCCATACCTACTACGATGAAGGGAGTGACGTCAGGCACGTAGGTGGGAAAAAAGTGATGGCAGACGAGCCCGAAAAATCCGCCCAACATGGCACCGATGAATAAGGACGGTATCAAAACACCGCCCGACCCGCCAGATTGTACTGTGAGGGTGGTGGTGAGCATCTTCATGACGGCCAAGGCCAAGAGAAATAAGGCGGCCCCGAGCCAATGACTGGGATATTCTGCCAAGATGACGCTTTGAATGACGCCGACCCCCTCGCCAACGGCCTGCGGTATTAGTAAAGCAAAGACACCTACCATCAAACCACCGAGGGCGGGTTTCCAATAGGCAGGGATCTTCAGCCGTCTGAAGAGATGGGTGCGTACGTTTCGAAACAGCCAAATAAATAGAAAACTCGCTCCCGAACAGAACAGCCCAAGAAAAACATAGAAGATCAGTTGAATGGGTGAAGTAAAAAGGTTGGCTTCGAAATTTAAAATATGGCCGAAACCCACTACGGTCGAAAAGATCGTGTAGGCCGTGACCGAGGCGATGATGCAAGGCAACAGGGCGTCGGCTTCGAAGTCTTCTTTGTATAGCACCTCGACCGCGGTAATGGCGCCGCCTAAGGGGGAACGAAATATGGCACCCAAACCTCCGGCAGAACCCGCCAATAACAGGGTGCGTTTCGCTCTGGCACCCATCTTGATCCAACGCCCCAATAGACTACCCAAGCCCGCACCGATCAAGGCCATGGGACCTTCCTTCCCGGCGGATCCCCCTGTAGACAATGTGCAAGCGGAAGCGGCGAATTTTACAAAGGGCGTACGCTTGCGCATTTGACCAGAGCGGTTGTGAAAGCTGTCTAAGAGAAAGTCCACGCCGGTTCCCTTGGCTTCCGGTCCCCAAAATCGAGTGATCAGTCCCACCATGAGCCCACCGAGGGCGGGAATTAATAGGACCAATAAATCTCGCGGCTGCATTCCTCCCAATGCCATGGGTCCAAAGCGACTGCTTGTAGTAGTTGGATTAAATTGAGCGGCTTGATCGAAGAACCAATGGGAAAGTCCGTGAATGGTATAATAAAAAAGAATGGCACCCAGGCCGGTCATGCAGCCAATGATGAAACTGTAGAGATAGATAGTGCGAGAGTCGACCCGAAAGAACAGGATCCTAAAATTTTTAAATTTCTCCCACATTGGGTCTGCTTTTTTTGCCTCGCCGCCCTTTTGACCACCAGGTGGCCACTGGGTAACAAAAAAGCCTTAGAGTGACAAGTTAGGCTCGAGAAAAGACCTATTGGTATTTTACCGAACAGCCGTAAGGAGTGGTGCTGGAAGTCTCTACGGTCTTGCCCGCCATAGAGGCATCTAGAGCCTTCGCCACGTAATTTTCGGATTGGGGAATATCAGCGGGATCGGAAGAGGCCGTGGAATCGATGGCTCCCTGATAGATAATGATTCCCTTGGGATCGATCACGAACATGTGAGGGGTGGTTTTGGCGCCGTAGAGCCGCCCGACTTTTCCCATAGGATCCAACAGCACTTGGCTCGGTTGTCCCTTCCATTCCACCATCAAGGCGTTGATGCCCTGAGCACTTTGATGCCCCTGTTTTCCCGGCGCCGATGAGAGGACCGTCATCCACTCAACACCCTTCTCGGAATATTTTTTTTGTAGGGCCTGCATATTGCCGCTGCCGTAATGTTTTTTAACGTAGGGGCAGCCATCATTAAACCATTCTAAGACCACGAATTTTCCCTTTTGATCGGAAATTTTGACCTGTTCTCCCTTGCTATTGGGCAAGGTGAACTCGGGGGCCGCTTGTCCTGCGGGCAGAGAGCGGCTGCAGCCCCAGGTCGCCAAAAACAAGGTCAATACCAATAAGGATTTACATTTTTTAACTTTCATCGGCTTTCTCCACTGTGATGGCTTCTAAAAGAAGACCTGGGGTTAAGATTTCTGGCAACAGACGGAAGTTACCTGCTCTATCATAAAATACGTAAAGGGGCACGCCTTGGCGACCATAGGCTTTTAAGGCCTCGGTGATGGTGGCATCGGGATGGGTCCAATCGGCCTTCAGGGGAATGATCCCCTGCTGGGAAAACTTTGCCATCACTTCGGGATTCCGAAAGACCAGGCGGTCATTGACCTGACAAGTGACGCACCAAGCGGCAGTGAAATTGATAAAAACCGGGCGCCCCTCATTGCGGTACTGCTGTAGGTTTTCATTGCTATATTCCTGCCAGGGGATGCCCGTAGTGACGGTTGACTGCGTCGAAGTGTTCGCGTTGGGCTGCAACGCCGCCTGTGAGAAACTCCAAACCATGGTCCCAACTATAACGATCCAAGGGGGAATGCGTTTTGCGAAATTTTTTACCCTAGCCTTTTCGGTGGAACGGAGTCGTTGCAACCACCAAATGCCGAAGGAAAGCATTAATAGACCGCCCCAAAAGGGTAGGATCATTTCAGTTCCGCCCTGTTGTTGCAATACCCAATAGATCCAGAGCACCGTAGCAAAGAGGGGGAAGGCCAAAAATTGCTCCAAGGTTTGCATCCAAGGTCCGGGCCGGGGTAATTTTTTTAAGAGCTTGGGAAAATAGCTGAGAAATAGACTGGGAGCAGCCAAGCCTAAGGCCATAGCCGTGAGCAAGGCCACACCAAAGAGCGAGGCCTGAGCCAAGGCCAGTCCCAAGGTAGGGCCCACCAAGGGCGCCATACAGGGTGTGGCGGCAATGGTGGCGAGCACTCCGGTAAAAAATGCCCCCTTTAATCCGTGGGTCGTCTGACGAGAGAAAAAATTTGCGCTGCCCGGCAGGTTAATCGATAGGACTCCCAAGAGAGCCAGACCCATCAGAAAAAAAAGAAAACCCAAGGCCATGTTGAAATGGGGAGATTGAAATTGAAAACCCCAGCCCACCGCTTGACCCGCCAATCGTAGCGAGACCAATAGCAAACTCAAGACCCCAAAGGTGGCGAGAATCCCAAAGGTATAGGCCCAACCTTGCCGTCGAATTTGTCGAGGTTCTTGCTGAGCTTGGTGGACCCAATGAAGAATTTTTATGGAAAGGACCGGGAACACGCAGGGCATGAGATTGAGAATCAGGCCGCCGAGAAAGGCCAATCCCAAATATAAGGCCCAATGAGCTTGGGTGCTGCTGGGGATTGCAGAAATCTGGAAGGCCTGGGAATCGGCCACCAAAACTCCTTGCAGACTTTCTAAACTGGCAGGGGCCTGGGGATCTTTGGGTAGGCGCAGTTCTAGTTTTCCCTGGTCCATGGAAAATTCTTGTGGGGCGCTATTGGCGATTTGCCCGCCGTGTCGGGGGAAAAATCGGATTTCTTCCGGGTTGCTGGCGGTGGAGGGCCAAGGCACATGCAAAATCCAGGCGTCTTTCTCATTTTGTAATGGGATGGCACCCCCGTTCCAGGCTTGCGGCATATTTTTCTGGGCCTGGGCAATGAGGTCGGCGGCCGGTGAGGCCTTAGGCGGGGTATGGCCGGCCGGCGGCAAGGTCAGTCGTAAATCCGCCTTTTCGGGAATGCATTCTTCCTCACAGACCAACCAGGTTAACTTTGCCTGAATCTCTAGGGGCTTCGTAGAATCTGCAGTGGCCGGAACTTCCACCGTGCTGAGTAAGGTGACCTCATTGGAATATCCGAAATTCATCAGCGGGCCCACGGGAATGGGACTTGGCGTGGGGAATTGTAAGGATGAAAAACGAAGATCGGGTAGGGAACTCGTCCACTGGACCTTGGGTGGTTCCCCGGAATCACCGGGGTTAATCCAATAGGTGTGCCAATGGGGAATCAATTTAAAATGGAGGCCGAGGGTGACGCTCTGTCCTGCTTGCCACGCCGGGTCCTTCGAGACCAATTTTACCAAGACGTGAGGACTCTGAAATTGGGATTCTTGGGCCCAAGAGGGCCCCGACCCAAGCCCTATGCAGAGCAGGGTCAATCCAAACCATAAACGGAGCAATTTGCACATGGGCCCAAGCATGAACCCAATGGGGGGTTCGATGCAAGGCCGTGAAGATTTTATGGGTCGCGGGTCTTAGAAGGCGTCGACGCAGATGCCATCCACACAGACCGCGGCGGGATCAAAACAATCGTTGTCAAAGGCACATTCTTCACCGCCCTGGCAAAAGCCTTCGATACAAATGGAGCCCGCAGGACAATCGATGTCATTGAAACATTCGATAAACAACCCGTTGCCGCAACTGTTGAAGCTGAGGCACAGGGCAAGAAAGAGAAAAAGGTAAGCGACTCGTTGCAAGAGATACCTCCTGAGCAGGTGATTTCGAGGAGGAATCCTAGGCGAGTTGCTTGGTCAGGCCAAGCGGATTTTGCCTAAGGTCGATGAAGCCTCCATAGGCTCAACCCCAGTAATACGATGAGGGTGAGAATGCCCTGGGTATTGCCACCGAAAGCCTGCGGGTTCATCTGACAACGCCCACCAGAAAAGCTTGCTCCCAGGGCATCATTGGGCCCCACATTTTCATTGGGATTTCCGAGCGGACCGCCATCGCCATCGCCATCGCCATCGCCATCGCCATCGCCATCGCCGTCGCCATCGCCATCGCCATCGCCGTCGCCGTCGCCGGTGGGTTCGCCACCGGTGTCGGTGTCGGTGTCGGTGTCGGTGTCGGTGTCGGTGTCGGTGTCGGTGTCGGTGTCGGTGTCGGTGTCGGTGTCGGTGTCGGTGTCGGTGTCGGTGTCGGTGTCGGTGTCG
>JAJFLL010000146.1 GCA_021772695.1 Deltaproteobacteria bacterium | reverse complement strand
GGGATAGCCGGTTTCGGTGTCGATGGAAAACATGACCCCCGCACTGCCCTTATCGGAGCGCACCATGGTCTGCACCCCGATCGACAGGGCGACCTTCATGTGGGCGAAACCGTGTTTGCGGCGGTAGCTGATTGCCCGGTCGGTGAAAAGGGAGGCGAAGCAGCGGCGGCAGGCTCTCAACAGAGCCTCTTCTCCGGAAATATTCAAGAAGGTCTCCTGCTGACCGGCAAAGCTGGCCTCTGGCAGGTCCTCAGCGGTGGCGCTGCTGCGGACCGCCACGTCCAACTTCTTTCGTTTCTCCTTTTGGCAGAGCTTGCGGTAGGCCTGCCGGATGGCTTCAGCCAAGTCCTCAGGAAAATCCGACTCAAGAAATAGTTTGCGGATGCCCTTGCCTACCGTCGCCAGAGTCTTTTCGCTCTTTGAAATATTATTCAGAAGCCTTTGGATTTTTTCGTTCAGGCCATTGTCTTCAAGAAATTTCCAATAGGCCTGGGCGGTGGTGGCGAAGCCTCCCGGCACCCGGATCCCCTTTTTAGTCAGTTGTCCGATCATCTCACCCAGGGAGGCGTTCTTGCCGCCCACCAACGGAACATCTTTGGAGCGCAGCTCTTCAAACCAGCGAATGTAATCATTTTGTATCTTCATGGTCACCTCTCAGTATCAGTTTTACTCATTTCCAAATACAATCGTTCCACGTCTTCCCTCCGACACAAGGCCGTCCCCGGGGTCATCACGGTGGCCGATCCTGCGGCCACTCCATATCGGATCGCCTCTTGAAGCTCCATGCCCTTGGCCAAACCCAAGACCAAGGCGCCCACCATACTGTCTCCTGCGCCCACCTTGCTTTGCACTTCGACCCGGGGCGAGGGAATGTGGACCAGGGATGATGTGGTAACCAAGAGGGCACCTTCCGCCCCCAAAGAGACCACCAATACCTCCACCTTGTTTTTTTTCAGGACCTCCTGGGCAGCTGCCTTGATAGCGGTAAGATTCTTCAATTCCTTTTCTGCCAATTGTCCCAGTTCCCGCGGGTTGGGTTTCATTAAAAAAACCGGGGCGGACAGAGCTTTTAGAAGCGGTGGTCCCGAGGTATCCAGGATTAATTTGCATCCCTTTTCAAAGACCTTTTCCGCCAAGTCGGCATAAAAATTCTCCGGTACGCCCGGCGGCAGGCTTCCACTGGCCACCAAAAAACCGGGGAAGGGGTTCAGCGAAAGGATCTCCTCTAAAAGCCCAAGCCATTCCGCTTCCTCCAAACGGGCACCGGGAAAACCGAAACGAAACTGCCGGCTGCTTGCCGTTTCAAAGATGGTAAGGTTTTCACGGGTCTGCTCTTGAATCTCGAAAGGGTGGTGATCGAGGCCTTCCTTTTCCAAAAGGTTCTGCAATTGCCGGCCGTAAAGACCTCCGGCGGCATAAATAGATAGGGACGACCCCCCGAGCCTTTTAATCACCCTGGAAACATTCAGCCCGCCGCCTCCCGGATCATGACGGGGGGATTCGCAACGGAGCTTCTCTTCGGGCTCCACTTTTTCCACTGTGGCGCTCTTGTCGATTGCAGGGCCCAAGGTAAGAGTGACGATTTTCTTCATCACAGGGATGAAATCACATTTGCGCGGAGTTTATAATCAAAAATAACTGCTGAGAAGCCTTGCCCTAGGGCACATGGTCAATTCATTAAGTCTGGAGTTCACTTTAAATTACTGATTGACCCTGGAGTATACTCCAAAGTTTATAGAAGTAATGATGAGTAAAAAGACCGTCGAAAAACTATTTTTGAAAGCGGGAATCAACTTTAACGAATCCCCTCCCTGGGGTATCCGGATTCTCAATGACAAATTTTATGATCGACTCTTAAGCAATGGGTCCCTTGGGGCCGGAGAGTCTTATGTCGAGGGTTGGTGGGAGTGTAACCGGCTTGATGAACTCATTAACAAGGCCCTAAGGGCGAAGCTCGATCGGCAGCTTTTTTCTTGGCACGATATCTTTGCAACCCTCAAAGCGACTCTGCTGAACCCTCAGATCAAATTAATGGCCTTTCGCAACGCCCAAAAGCATTACGACATTGGCCATGATTTATATGAAAAGATGCTGGATCGCCGCATGATCTATTCCTGTGCCTATTGGAAAGGAGCGAAGGGTCTGGAGCAGGCCCAGGAAAATAAATTGGAACTCATCTGCAAAAAAATCGGTTTGAAGCCTGAGATGAAGCTCTTGGATATCGGCGGCGGTTGGGGTGGCTTTGCCCAGTATGCTGCTGAAAAGTACAAGGCGCGGGTCGTGGGGATCACCGTCTCCAAGGACCAGAGCCAATACGCCAAAAGGATTTGCAAGGGACTTCCTGTTGAAATCCGCCTGCAAGACTACCGAGACCTTCAAGAAAAATTCGATCGGATCGTTTCCTTGGGTATGTTTGAACACGTGGGGTACAAAAACTACCGGGAATTTATGAAGGTGGTTCACCGATGCCTGAATGATGCCGGCCTGTTCCTATTGCACACGATCGGAGGCAATATATCGGAAACTTGCATCAATCCCTGGCTCCAAAAATATATCTTTCCCAATGCCATGCTCCCCTCCATCAGACAAATCGGGGGTGCCATCGAAGGTTTATTCGTCATGGAAGACTGGCACAATTTCGGCCCTGATTACGACAAGACGCTTATGGCCTGGTTCTCCAATTTTCACCGTCATTGGGAGGAATTAAAATCGAAATACGGAGAGGATTTTTACCGAATGTGGAGATATTATTTACTGTCTTGTGCGGGGGCCTTCCGTGCACGAAAAATTCAGGTCTGGCAGATTCTCCTTTCTAAGAATGGAGCAGGCCCCCGGCCGATTCGGTAATTCAGGAGGATGAAATTCAATGACAAAAAGAATCAAAATCGGCGAGATCAGCAGGAAATCCGGCATCAGTCAGGACACGATTCGATATTATGAAAGTCTTGGTCTGCTAAGACCTACTGAGCGTTCCTTATCAGGATACCGCTTTTATGATTCTGAGACCCTCCTCAAGCTTGTTTTTATAAAAAATACACAAAAATTAGGGTTTTCTCTCAAAGAAATTAAAAGTTTGCTCAATCTCAAAGCAGATAAAAAGGCGAAGGCGGGGCAGGTCAAAAATGAGATGGGAAGAAAGTTGGAACAAGTAGGACGAAAACAGAAAAATCTGAGTGCGATCGCCAAGGTTTTAAAACAGATGATCCTTTCTTGCGACCGGGAAAATGCCCCGGTGGAAGATTGTCCTATTCTCAAGGCGCTTCAAGAGTTTGAATTGAACCAATTGGAATCTAAAACTTTAAAAGAAGGAGGGCTACTATGATATTTTAAAAGCCATCATTGAACCCAGAAACCATAAATTCTTAGTAAATTATCAGATATTTTGTATTCAATTCTAAACAATGGAGTTTAACCATGCGCACTGAAATATTGCAAGTAACGGGAATGACCTGCGACAGCTGTATCACAAAGGTAACGGAAGCACTGAAAACGATTCCTGGTGTTGGCGATGTGAATGTATCGCTTTCCACCGGCGCGGTAACAATACAGTTCGATGAGCGACAGGCCTCGCCCGAGCAGTTGAAACGCGTCATCCAGCAGGCGGGCTATGGATTGGAGGGCGCCGAAACGACCCAAAAAAATTCAGGCAAAGGTTGCTGTTGCAGTTAAAACTTACCCAATGGAAAAGGATGATGGATGCGTGTGATTTATTCGGCTCACCCTGAAAATTTGAGTGGGTTGTTGGGAAACAAGTATGAAAAATCTTCGCCAGAAAGATAAGCAAGTAACTAAGGCAAGCGTTTCCAGGAATTTCTCGGGACTAATTTTTTATGGTTTTCTTGCTGTCGCCGGATTTTTTCTGGTGACGGAACATTGGGCTCATCTTCTTGGCAATTGGCTCTTTCTGCTTTTGGCGGCCTGTCTCCTCATGCACGTTTTTCATGGACATGGGGGTCATGGTGGGCACGGTGCTCACACCGGGCATGGATCCCAGGACCAAAAAAAGGAGGAAAGATCATGAGTATGGATCCATCAACACCCGCCTATGGCTTATGGTCTTTAGTGGTCATTAATTCGGCCCTCTTTATTTTTTTCGCCTTAAGTTTCTTCAAACCGAAGACGAAAAGGGATTGGAGGGTATTCGGTTCTTTCTCCGCCTTTATCATTGCCCTCTTTGTTGAAATGTATGGATTCCCTCTCACCATCTACGTTCTTGCCGGTTGGCTGGGTAGCAAATATCCTCAAACTAATCTTCTGACCCACGATGCCGGGCATCTTTGGAGTAGTTTGCTAGGTTTAAAGGGAAATCCGCATTTTAATTTTCTCCATATCCTTAGCATTATTTTTCTTATTTTGGGTTTTGCCTTGATAGCCAAGGCCTGGAGAGCGCTCTACCAAGCCCAACAAAACAGGCAACTCGCCGCCACAGGGTCGTATGCATGGGTCCGGCACCCTCAATATGATGGATTTATTATCATCATGCTGGGGTTTTTGCTGCAATGGCCCACGCTGATTACCTTGGTTATGTTTCCTATTCTGGTGATCGCCTATGTGCGTTTAGCAAGGAAAGAGGATCAGGAGGTTGAACGGGAATTCGGCCAGAACTATCGACGCTACAAGGCCACTACACCTGCTTTCATTCCAAAAATATTTAAAAAAGAACCGCAGTTAAATCAAAATTAAGAAGGGAAACCGATGTGAAGATTATTTTTTTGTCGTCCCCGAATCATTTGATTTTAGGGTAGACGCATATGCCAAGATCAAAAAAAAATTAAGCGAGGAAGTAAAACTGGTGAAAAATTCAAAGGATCAAAAATTAAGCCACTTGCTAAGGGAAGTAAAAGAGTAAAAAAACCCTCTCCCTTAATTCTGAAAAAGTTTCAGGAAAATCCTATTATTTCTCCAAAGCCGGAAAATGTCTGGGAAGCCTGGCAAACATTCAACCCGGGAGTTCTCCTTCTTGAAGACAGGGTGCATTTTCTTTACCGCGCGATTGGAGACGATGGTATTTCACGCTTTGGCTACGCTTCATCTTCCGAAGGTTTTCATATGGATGAACGCCTGCCCATCCTGTGAGGTACACATTTTGGAAATGAGTGACGCCCAAGTGGCTTCGTACGCCAAAATAACCTTTTTCCGTTTCTGGTCTACTTTATCGACCATTCTTTTATTACTCTCACTTCCATACACGAGCTTCTTTTTCGATTAAAAAAGTTCCAAATGCGGACTTAGCTTGGCTAAGGACGACCGCGCTCTCGGCCCGACCCTATGGCATATTAAAAATAAAAAACTGGTATCGAAAAAAGATTTAACGGATACTTTTTATGGCCCATTTTTTTTAAAAGAAGATGACTAGGCCTAAAATAAAGTAGAGTGAATAATTTAAAAATCGAAACACCGACAGGAAAGGTTTCCCCGCATGGAAAGAGTTTTGCACTCCTTCCAATGGCCCCCAAGCTTCCATCTCCTAGGATATGTAGGCCTTTTGATCGTGGTCGCCACGATTTTTGGACGGTTAGCCAATGTTATCCGCTTACCCCGCGTTACCGGCTATTTATTTGCGGGCATTCTCTTGGGCCCGTCTATGGCCAACTTGCTGTCTATCGATTTGGTCACCCAAAGACTCAGTCTGATCACCGACATTGCTCTTGCCATCATTGCCTTCTCGGTGGGAGGGGCCATCAGTATTCCAGAGTTGAAAAAGACCGGGAAAGCTCTGGCCTTTCTCACTTTTAGCCAAGCATTTTTTGCTTTTTTTTGGTCACGGGGACGACCCTGGGATTTTTTCTTTACTTCCACGGTTATGATATTGTTACTTATCGGACCCAGTATCTTTCCTCCGCTTTGATCCTGGGAACGGTAGCCATGGCCACGGCACCCGGGGCGATATTAGCCATCCTTCATGAATACCGAGCTAGGGGCCCCTTTACCCAAAGGCTTTTGGGGGTGATTGCCATTGATGATGCCCTAGCCTTGGTTGTCTACGGCCTACTATTATCACGTTTTGGAGGCAAATTGTTTGGGACCTGGTTGGCAGCCCGACTTACGAAAAGCCCCGCGCCGGTTCGCAAATATTTAGGCTTAGCACTTTTACCCCAGGCCGGAGTGTCTATTGGCTTGATTCTAAATGCCGAATCATTTTTTGCAGGGGAGGCCAAGCCGACCAAGACCTTTCATTTAAGGCACTTCTAAGAATTGCTAAATGAAAAGGTTGAGTAGTTCAAGTCATTGTGTATCCCTCATATCCAAGACATTTATTTTACATTAGGAACAGGCAATACGATTGATGAGATCCTAGGGTCATCATCCAATCGCCTCCTATGTATGGATTTGACCCCTTAATTTTATTAAAACCTTCCTTACCACTTTAGATCTCTATCTGCGGATCAATTTCAATCACCTGTCGAGAAGGTAGATTAAAGTATTTAGTCTTCCGTTGGGCAATATCGAATAAAAAACTAAACAGAGCTTCACGCCATTTCATCATTCCAAGTTTATCTTTAGGAATCACCTTTTCCCGGGTGGTCACATAAGTTACATCCGAAGGATCAACTCGAATTTTATTATCTTCGATATTTATCTGGTGTAGAAGTTGGGGTAAATCGGGTCTTTCTATGAAACCGTAACAAGCTTTGATACCGTGAATTCCGTGGCCTAAGTGGTTAATTTGAATTCGTTCTGAATCTTCCATCCAAGGATGAGCGCAGTGTTCGATATGAAGGATCAAAATTTGTTCATGGACCGTATTATTTTTTTGTAAATTATAGACCAATCCGGGCGGGGCTCGTTCCATATGGTCGGCCAGGTACACAAAGGTTCCCTTGGGTCGCTGGGGCAAATTCTCTTCAAGAGAGTTAATAAAGTCGGTCCAGGATAAACTTTGTTCGGCTCGCACACCGTTCAATAATTGCATTCCTTTTCTCCAAGTGGTCATTACTAAAAAAAGAGTTAAGGCAATTAATACCGGGATCCAACCACCATGAAAAAATTTCCCGATCACTCGGGAGAAAAAAGTTAAATCAATAGTTAGTAGGATGATCATAAGAGGCACCGCCACCATCCGCGGCCAGTGCCAGCGGTCGACCATGACTCGGAAGAGCAGCGCTGTCGTAATCACCATGGTCGTAGAGACAGCTATCCCGTAGGCGGCCGCCAAGTTGATGGAACTCTTAAAAACTAAGACCAAAAATATCGTACCTCCCAGCAAGAGCCAATTAGCTAGCGGCACGTAGATTTGTCCACGTTGTCGTTCTGAGGTGTGGCGGATTTCCATTCTAGGCAAATATCCCATACGCACCGATTGAGAGATGAGAGAAAAAACTCCGGAGATTATCGCCTGTGAAGCGATGACCGTGGCTAAGGTGGCCAAAGCAACCAGGGGATACAAGCCCCAGGTTGGGACCATGTGGAAAAATGGATTTGTTACCGCTTCGGGATTGCGGAGTAAAAGGGCGCCCTGCCCAAAATAATTTAGTAGGAGACTCGGAAGAACCAGGGTGAACCAGGACAATTGAATTGGATGCCTACCGAAATGGCCCAGGTCTGCATAAAGTGCCTCTCCACCCGTCACAACCAGGAAAACTGCTCCTAAAATCAGCATACCGTGGAATCCATGATCACGAAAGAATGCAAAAGCATAACCCGGGTGAAAGGCCTTAAGAACTACCGGGAAGTCTATAATCTGAAGAATTCCCAAAAGGCCGATGATAAGAAACCAAATCAAGGTAATTGGCCCAAATAAAAAACTAACCCGCATAGTTCCCCGTGACTGAAAGAGAAATAAAAGAATCAGGATGAAGATGGTAATGAGAAGGATGTAAGGTTTAAAAAAGGGGGTTGCGACTTCCAGACCTTCGATCGCACTAAGAACGGAAAGAGCCGGGGTAATAATCCCATCGCCATAAAGCAGAGCGGCTCCAAAAAGGCCCACTCCAATTAGGAACCAAGTCCAACGGGAGCGGTTGCCATCATCTTCAGAAAAAACCAAATGAGTCAGGGCGAGGATGCCTCCTTCCCCTTTATTATCAGCTCGTAAGACTAAGATGAGGTATTTGAAAGAAATGATCAAAAATAAGGACCAAGCGATCATGGAAAGAACCCCTAAGACATTTGCCGAAATTGCCGGGAAGGCATAAATATCTGAAAAGCACTCTCGCATCGCGTAAAGCGGGCTGGTCCCGATATCACCATAAACAATACCAAGGGCTCCCAAAGAAAGGATTCCCAATTTTTTAAGGGAACCGGGCGAATCTTTTTTAAAAGTTGGCAACATGATTGGGATAATTAGCGAATTGTTGAAAAGGCATCAATAATATATCGGGAATATATTGGGCAATTCTGAAACCTTGCCTTATCAAAAATCAAAAAATTAATTATTTTCCTTTCGAGACTTCGGTTCGCCACTTCCAAATCATAAAAATACAAGGGTAAATCAATAGCTCCATTAGAAAGGAAGTAAAGATACCGCCAACCATGGGGGCCGCGATTCGCTTAGCCATATCAGCCCCGGTTTCATAGGTCGCTGCCCACATGATAGGAAGCAGGCCAAAGAAGGTGGTTAGGACCGTCATGACTTTAGGTCGTACCCGCTTGACCGCGCCATGCATAATGGCCTCTTCCAAATCCCTCATATTATTCATCCTTCCAGCCTTTTTTTGATCTCCATAGGCTAGGGTTAGATAAAGCAACATGACAACACCGGTTTCTGCATCCACCCCGGCCAAGGCGATAATGCCGACCCAGACGGCGATACTCATATTATAGTCCAAGAAGTAGAGGACCCAGAATGCTCCTATCAGGGAAAAGGGGACTGCCAGCAAGACGATGCCCGTCTCCATCCAGGACTTGGTATTGGTATAAAGTAACAGAATGATGATGAAGAACGTCACCGGAATGACCACTGAGAGCTTCTCTTTAGCCCTTTGCATGAATTCATATTGTCCGGTGATGAGGTAGGTGTATCCCTTGGGGAATTGGATATCTTCCACAAGCACTTTTTTTAGTCTCTCCACATAGGAACCCATATCCTGGTCCGTGTTGAGATCTACAAAGACCCAGGAAGTCAACATGCCATTCTCATCTTTGATTTGTGGAGGACCTTTGCTCATTTTAATGGATGCAATCTCGCCTAAGGGAATTTGGCGGTTTCCCGATAGGGTGACGAGAGATCGCTTAATCATTTCGGGATCTTGGCGAAAACCAGGCATGTAGCGCATATTGACTGGGAAGCGTTCCCGACCCTCTACCGTCGTGGTCAATTGGTGGCTCCCGATAACTCCTTCAATGACCTCGTTGGCATCTTCTATGGTCATGTCGTAAATCGGCAACATCTCTCTTTTGACTTTGATGTCCAGGTAATAACCCCCGACACTCCGTTCCGCGATAACCGATCGGGTCCCGGGCATATTTTGAACCTTTTCCTCAATTTGGACCGCGATCTTTTCAATTTTATTCAGATCATCACCGAATACCTTAATTCCTACCGGGGTTCGAATGCCGGTGGTTAGCATGTCGATTCGGGTTCGGATGGGGAATAGCCAGGCGTTGGTCGTGCCAGGCAATTGAACCCTTTCCTCTAAGGCCTCGATTAATTCCTCCCAGGTTCTTGCCTGCATCTCCGGCCAGACCCAGGCGAGAGGCTTTTTGACCCAGTTGGGGGCCCAGTTGGAATACCAGCGTTCATGATAAACCGGGGGCCAGTCCTCCTGGGGATGGAGTTGGATGACGGTTTCCACCATGGAAAGGGGTGCCGGGTCGGTGGCGGTTTGGGCACGGCCCACTTTACCAAAAACCGTTTCAACCTCAGGGAACTGTAGGATTAGTTTATCTTGTTGTTGGAGCCATTTTCGGGAGGCCTCAATGGAAATGCCTGGGAGCGTCGTGGGCATGTAGAGAATGTCCCCTTCATTAAGGGGAGGGAGAAATTCTTGTCCCAGCTGATAATAGGCGGGGATGATCGAGAGGATCAGCAGGAAGGAAAGAGCGATGGCCTTTTTTCGGTGGTGTAATAAAAATTTCAGGACAGGGGTATAGACCTTAAAAAGAACCTTGCTGATAGGGTGGTCATCTTCTGCATGGATTTTTCCGGCCCAAAAAAAATTGACGAAACCGCTTAAGTACTTATTGCCTAATTTAACTTTTTTTGGAATTTTTAGAAGAATGACTACCAACGGTGGGACCAAGGTGATCGAGAGAAGGGCCGCGAAAAACATGGAGAAATTTTTAGTAAATGCCAAGGGTTTGAAAAGGAGCCCTTCCTGTCCTTCTAAAGCAAAAATCGGCATGAAAGAAACGGCAATGACCAAGAGGGAGAAAAATATCGGTCGGCCTACCTGTTGGCAGGCTCTGATGAGGACGGTTGATAAATCTTCCTTCTTTCCGGATGCCTTCCAATCTTCCAAGGCTTTGTGGGCGTTTTCGATAATAATAATTGCGGCGTCCGCCATGGCGCCGATGGCAATGGCGATACCGCCCAATGACATGATATTGGAACTTATCCCCATGTGAAACATGGGGATAAAAGAGAATAAAACGGCTAAGGGAAGCATGAGGATGGGAACAAGGGAAGAGCGGAAATGCCACAGAAAGAGCAGGATGATGCCAGCGACGATCAACATTTCTTCCGTTAGTTTGTGTCTGAGGGTGGTGACCGAACGTCCGATGACTTTGGAGCGGTCGTAAGTAATGACGAGCTCGGTTCCTTCGGGGAGGGTTGGTTTGATTCTTTCTAAGGTTTTTTTAACTCTATTGATGACCTCATAGGCGTTTTCACCAAAGCGCATTACCACGATCCCAGAGACGGCTTCACCCTCCCCATTTAAATCAACTGCACCGCGGCGAATCTCAGGAACTAGGGTTACATGGGCGACATCCTTCAATAAAACAGGCGCACCTTGGGCCGTAGTTTTTAAGGTGATGTCTTCGATGTCTTTTAGGGATTTGATATAGCCCAAGCCTCGAACAAAGTATTCCCTCTCACTCATCTCCAGAATACGCCCGCCCACATCCCGGTTGGAGGCACGGACCTTATCGGCAATTTGGCTTAAGGTAATGCCATACTGAGCCAGGGCGTTGGGATTGATTTGGACTTGGTATTGTTTCTGGAAACCACCGACGGTGGCCACCTCGGCGACTCCCGAGACAGCCTCGAGGAGATAGCGAAGTTTCCAATCCTGGAAGGCTCGTAAATCTTCAATGCTATTTTTGCCGCTTTTATCAACCAGCGCGTAGCTTAGGACCCATCCTACGCCCGTGGCATCGGGTCCAAGGACGGGATTGACTCCTTCGGGGAGCTGTCCACGGATCTGATTTAAATATTCCAAGGTACGAGAGCGGGCCCAATAGATGTCGGTTCCCTCTTCAAAAATAATGTAGACAAAACTGGTACCAAACATGGAATAGCCCCGAGCCACTTTGGCTTTTGGAGCCGCCACCATAGCAGTGACAATGGGGTAGGTAATCTGATCTTCAATTAAGTCCGGAGATCGCCCTTTCCAATCGGTTTTAATAATAACTTGTGGATCAGAAAGGTCGGGAATTGCGTCGAGTGGGATGTTCTTTACCGCATAAATACCCCAGACTATTCCTAACAGAGTAAAGACAAAAACTAAAAAACGTTGTTTAGCGCAGTAGCCAATAATTTTTTCAATCAATGTTGGTGTCCTCCACCGGAACCCATTTTAATTTGAGTTTCGCTATCCAAAAGGAATTGGCCGTTGGTGACGACTTTTTCATCCGATTTCAATCCTTCAGAAATTTCGTAGTAATCCTCACCGGCCACGCCTAGTTCGACTTTTTTCCCAAGAAATTGGCCGGGCTCGGTCTCCACGTAGACCATATTGTGGCTCCCGTTAAACATCACGGCACTCTTGGGGATAGACAGCCTTTTTCCTAGATTCAGGTCGATTTTAAGCTGCACAAAGGTGTTGGATTTTAAGTCCAAAAAACTTTTGGCTTGGATCAAAGCCCTGACGGTTCGGGACTTCATGTCGACCATGGTGCCTAAGGCCCAAACGACTCCCTTGCCCAGATACCGGGAATCGATGTCATAGATATCGACCTCTTGCTTGGGATGGACAAGATTCAATTCGCTTTGATTAATAAACGCCTCAAAGAAGGTAGGCTGTTTTGAATCAGGGAGAAAAAACCCCAGGTTTGCGTTGCGAGATTTTCTGAGTAGGCGAATCCATTCTTTGGAAAGCCCCATAAAGTAAAGTTTGTCCTCGGAACTTTTGATCAAAGAAGGATCCCCTAATTCTAGTGCGATGAAATACTCCTTTTGGGCGACCCAGAGTTTTGGATCGAAGGCGACTTTGCCTTGGGCAGTTATATTTTTTTGGAGGTCTCGCAACTTCACCTCCGCGGTGGTTACTCCAATGTTTTGGAGGCGATTAGGATCGATTTTTATACCCGACTTTTTATGTTTTTCGTGCTTGGATTGTTCCGTGGACCCGGATTGCTCACCGTGCTCTGCATGGGGATCTTGATCCGATGGTTCGGTCCCCTCAGTTTTCACCGGAACCAAAGTCATTCCACAGATGGGACATTGTCCTGGTTGGTCCATCTGGATTTTGGGATGCATCGGACAGGTGTAATAGACCACATCATCAGGAGTCTTTTTGCCCTGGCAGCCAGTGATCCCCGCAAAAGCGACCAAGGTCAGGGTAAGGATGAATATTTTAAATATCTTCGGGGGATTTGTCATGGGTGACTTCCTTATTCGGCATTTCATTAAGCAGATGAATAGGCAGGCCGGTTGCCATTTCCATTTCCGCGATCTTCTTTTCGTGTTCGTAGTAATATTTGGCTTGTTTTAATCTTTGATTCAGCAAGGCTACCTCGTTGGTTAAAATATTGAGAAAGTCGATTTCATCCGCTTCATAGTTTATCCGCGAGCTTTTTACCGCCGCATGAGCTTGTGGGAGTGTGCGCCTTTTCAATATATCCAATTGGGATTTCAATTGATTCAATTGGTGGAAGGTTTGTTCAACCTGAAATAACACTTCTTGTTTTGTTGCTTGTTTCAGATGTTCTTGGACACGTTTTTGATAGTAGGCCGCAGCAATTTCCTTTTTTTGTTTTTTCCCGGCATAGATAGGGAGATTCATGGAAAAGCCTGCTGAGAAAAAATCCTCTCCCCCAACAGGATCACCAGGAGTACCTTGGCGAAACCTCCAACCTCCACCAAAGTCGAAATCCGGGAGTAGTTCCTTTTTGGCTAGCTTGTGTTCGAATTCGGCTTGTTGAATTTGAAGGTCCGATTTTTTTAGCCAGGGGCGGTAACGTTCTGCCACTTCCAGGAGATTTTTTAGAGGTGCCTTTATCTGGGTAAAGGAATCCCATCCGGACTTGACCTTTAAAATTGTTCCCGTTGGTCTATTGAGAAGCGTGTTCATTCGAGCCAATAAAATCTTATGGCGTTGCTTTAATTCCACCACCGTTTCGTCGAGATTTGATATTTCCACTTGGTTTTTTAAAATGTCCTGCTGAGGAGTATCACCTATGGAATAACGGGCCTCAAGAATCTGACCCAGCCCGCGCAACCGAGAAATGGTGGAGCCGTAGATCTCTAGGAGCTCAGAAGTCATGCGATAGTCGTAGTAGGTTCCCTTAAATTTGGATACGAGTTGGTTGAGCTGTTCATAATATCCCTCTTTTTCCTGCT
>JAJFLL010000145.1 GCA_021772695.1 Deltaproteobacteria bacterium | reverse complement strand
ATTTAGCTTCTAAAGTGGCCCGTTGCATCAAACCGATACTCCAGATGGCATTGTAGGCGCGGGACAGGTTGAGCATCTCGGTCATGTGGGCAAAACCCTTTGCCAGATTCCCCACCGGAAAAGCCAAGGCTCCATCCATGGTGATTTCTGCCGTCGCCATTTCACAAGTACCGAGCTTAGTCTTGATGCGATCGATATGAACGGCGTTGAGCCCACCATCAGCCAATAATCTCGGCAGTAAAAATAATCCAAGGCCGGAAGTTCCTGCTGGTGCGCCAACGGGGCGGGCCAAAACCATGGCGGCATCAGAACCTGCATTGGAGCAAAACCATTTTTTTCCAAACAATCTCCATTCACCATCAATTTGTCGTGCCTCGGTACTGTTGGCGCCCACATCGGACCCGCCTTGGGCCTCGGTAAGGTACATGCCGCTATGGGCAAAGGTGGTCATGTCCATGCTGGTGAATCGGGGGAGCCACTCCTTTTTCAGGGCCGCATCGGCGTGACGATTGACTAATTGTATGGTGCCGTCTGTCATACAAATGGGGCAATACAAGACCGAGCCAGATTGAGAAAAAAGATACCCGAGTCCAAATTTCATCATGGGGGAATAGGTGCGGCCGTTTTGAAGAAAATCAGGAGAATGTCCGAGTCCAAGAATCCCAAACTCATAAGCTTGGCGTGCAATTTCCCGGTAACTTTCATGATAGATCACCTGGTCGATTCGATTACCGGCGGCATCATATTTTCGAAGTATAGGAGGGTTTCGGTCGGCGCTAAGGACTAGTGGGCCGATCTTTTGGGCGGCGAGCTCACCCATATTTTCGAAATAGGGCTCTATCCATGGCCAATCTTCCTTTGGGAAGTAGCGTGGAATCCTTTGAGAAAAATAAGGGTCTTCCAGATAAAAATTGGTGGGTTCGTATTTCGGGATAGGACTATCGCGCATCTTTTCAAGCCTTTCAGGTTGACGGGGTATGGGTGAATCCCTAGGATGACGCGGCATACATATATTTAGAAATATCATGAAATGAGGAGCAAAGCCATGGCAGAGGTCATTGATATAAAGAAGGGTATCGGTACGGGTAAATGGGTTTTATTGGGTGTTGTCCTATTAATTTTGGCGTTTAAATCGGTGGTGGTCATTCCTGCGGGGTATGTAGGAGTTCAAGAGCTTTTTGGTAATGTGAGAAAAGATGTATTACCGGCAGGGATCCATCTGATCAATCCGTTGTATAAAATCGTCAAAATGAGCGTGCGTACTCAAGAATTATCTGAAGAGGCCGTGGTGCCCTCCCGAGAAGGTTTAAGCGTTACCTTAGATACCACCTTACTTTTTGCACTTAAACCTAGCTCAGCTGCCGAAGTCTATCGAACCATAGGCCCGAGATATGTGCAGGTGGTCGTCGAATCCCAATTCCGTTCGGTGATTCGTGGTGCGACAGCGAGTTATGATGCCAAGGCCCTGTATACTTCCGGACGTGAAGAGATTTCCAACCAGATGATGAACGATTTGACTCCGCTATTGGCTAGTCGCGGCATTACGGCTGAAAAAATGCTTTTAAGGAAGGTGACGCTGCCAACAATTCTTTCTCAAGCTATTGAACGCAAACTCGAAGCCGAACAACAGGCTGAACAGATGAAATTCGTTTTGGATCGGGAACATCAAGAAGCAGAACGAAAGAGGATTGAAGCCTCTGGGGTCGCTGATTTTCAAAAGAAAGTAGCTGAAGGACTTACAGAAAGTTATCTAAAATGGAAAGGGATTGAGGCAACCGAAAAAATATCCAGTAGTCAAAATTCAAAAGTGATTATAATTGGTTCGGGTAAAGAAGGATTGCCTGTCATACTAGGAGGCAATTGAGTTGAGCATTGGTAAAAATTTATTAATTTTTGCCCTTTTGACTCTGGTTTTCTTTCCGTTTCATTCCAGTTTAAGTGAAGAGCTGGTCGTGGACGGTTTGACCGCCGGTACCGTGGGCCAGTTCCCGCCTGGGTGGAAGACTTATCCTTTCCAAAAGAACAAGGCCACCCGGGTTTATCGCGTTCAAGAAAATTCCGGAAAAAAATATTTAGAGGCTACCGCCGAAAAAGATTATTCAGTTCCCATTATGAAAGATTTTTTTTGGGATGTTCAAAAGTATCCCTATTTAAAATTTGAATGGCGAGCTCAGATTATACCGACAGGCTCAAAAGAAACTAAACACGATTCTAACGATAGTGCTTGCGGCGTTTATGTGGGTTTCAGCCGCACCCGGGCATTAAAGTATGTCTGGAGTGATTTAATGACGCCCGGATCCTACTGGGCGAAAAAACCAGGGGCCTTTGCCATTATTTCGAAAGAAATGGGTAAGAAAAACCAAAAAAAATGGCAAAAGGTCACCATCGAGGTGTCGAGAGATTATCTGGCTTATTTCCAAAAACCCCTGGATCAGAACCCCATTGGAATTGGGGTGATGACCGACGGCAATGCCTTACAACAGAATGCAGCTTGTGATTATCGTAATTTTCGCATCGCCACCACACCCTAAAGGGGTGGGGTGCGGCTGGGAAGGTGGGGCGGCAGCGGTGCTCCATGAGGCACAATCGTGACCTCAAAAATTTT
>JAJFLL010000144.1 GCA_021772695.1 Deltaproteobacteria bacterium | reverse complement strand
CTCTACCCCTCGATCCTGAATAATTATCCGGGCCCCAGACATATGCCGCTTTTTATCAATTATGGAATTCTAGTATTGGGTATCTGTTTTTGTGGTTTTTATTTTCTCAAGACTCGCTCTAAGCCCCTTTCGCGGGGTATTCCCCAAGTTTGCTTGAGTCTCATCCTGCCAATATTGCTCCTCTCTATCTTGATCCAAAAACAGGGCCTTAATCTCCCTGAGGCCTCGGAAATCACCGTTGAGAAAAATAATATTCTACTCTTGGGCATGGACGCCCTAGACGGCGATACGGGAAACCGGTTTTTGGCGCAACGACTCGCAGGAGAAAAAGCCATTTTATTTGAAAACGCATTTACCCCCCTGCCCTTGACCCACCCGGCTTGGAATTCCATACTGACAGGCCTTTACCCAAAACATCACGGCGTCAGGTATTTCTTTGATTCACCCTTAAAATCAAAGCATCCCCAACTTTTTCTTCCCAAACTTTTGAAACAACATGGCGATTACGTCTCATTATTTGCCTCAGACCAGCCCGAGACCAGCTACTTTACCAAAGAGCACGGCTTTGACGATTCGGTGATCAGTGTCATTGGCTGGGAAGCTCATATGGTTGCCATGATTTTAAACCATTTTGTCTTCCCTGCGGCTTGGCTCAACAATTCCTACGTGGATCGGTGGCTTCCCGACCAATATAATCACGCCAGTCTTTTTAATTACGATTTCAATCGCTTTATCAATCGCACTTTTTATAAATTAAAGAATTTAGGAGCCAAACCCAAATTCCTCACCTTTCATACCTGTTTTCTCCACACTCCCGTGCGATTAAACTTGGAAGAACTAAAAAATATTCCGGGATTTTTGACTTTGGCACCGAAGGATTTCAATTTTTCGAAATGGCCCAAACCCGGCCAAGCCCAGATCAACACACCTAAAAATTTCATCAACCCATATTTCATACGCAGGGAATCTTCGCTGGCCCTTCTCGATAAAATTTTAGATGAACTAAAAAACAAAGGTTACTTTGCGAATAGCACCATCGTTTTGCTTTCCGATCATGGCGAACGCTTCGTCAAGGGCCGGGAAATCTATGGCGGGGTCCACGGTGTGGACCTGAAAACACGAGAGCAAACCAATGTGGTGATGACTTTTCTAGATCCTGGTTTTACCGGATTTTCTCGAAACACCTCCTTGGTCAGTCTCATTGACGTTGCCCCTACCCTGCTGACGACCATGGGAAAAAATATAGACGCCTCTCCTTTTGACGGCATCGCATTGATCGATAATGAGGGAAATACGCAACCAGCGGCCTATCGTCCCATACTGGTGGAATCCATGGGCTATATCAATGATGCCGAAGAAAAAGTGAAGTTTCCGCAAATCCCCATCAAGACTTTAGAAGAAAGTCTCACGTATGGGAAAAATGGTGAAGTCACCATTGGTGAAGATTATTATGTGCGCGTGCTCAAGAAAAAAACCTTCGAGGATTTTTCTAAATCTATCCCTGATAAATTGTCTAGTCATCCTCCCCTGTAAACCACCATACCTGGAGTCCCAATGAGGGAAAATTTTAAATATATGATTTACGACATCGAAACGGTGGTCGATAAAAAATTATTACAGCGGGTGCTGTACCCCGAACTTGCCAAAGATCCTGAAGCCGCTTATCAAAAGCACCTTTTAGAACTAGCAGAAGACAATCGCGACTTCATCAATCCGGCCTTTCACATACCCGTGGTCATCGCCGTAGCCGCGGTTAATGCCGATTTAGAACTTACCAAGGTAGGAATCCTTGGAAAGGAGGAAAAGACACCGAAAGCATTGGTCGCACATTTTTGGCAAAGCTATCTGGAATTCGAACCCCTCTTGGTCGACTTTAACGGCAAGGGCTTCGATTTGCGTCTTATGGAATTATGGGCCTTTCGTTTAGGCATCAAATTGGGTCCCAACTATTTCAGTAAATTCGGCCCTCGTTACCGATTTAGTGAAGAAAGGCATCTGGACCTGCACGAGTATCTAAGCAATTACGGCGCCATCCGATACCGTGGCGGCTTAAATTTATTTTCTAAAATCCTCGGAAAGCCAGGGAAAATGGGCACCACCGGGGACAAGGTTCAAGAACTCTTTGACCAAAAGAAAATATTCGAAATTGAGGATTACTGCCTTGCCGATACGATGGACACTTACTTCGTCTTTCTCAGGACCCAAGTCATGCGGGGAGTCCTTGGGCTCGATCAAGAAAGGCATTTGGTGCAGCAGGCCCAAGAAAAAATGGCTCAAATGTGCGAAGAGTTGGGTGTCTTCAAGGAATACCTGCAACATTTTGAATTTTGGTCTCCCGACCAGCCTTAGCCATGATGCCACCTTGGAGGTATTTTGGCCCGTATGGTTTCTAGAGAAATTCGAGAATGAATATCCAAATCTTGCAGATGCCTTTGCAGACTGGCCAAGGGCAATCCCACCACATTAAAATAATCGCCGACAATTTTCTCGATTAATATTTCGCCTTTACCCTGAATGGCATAGGCACCCGCCTTTCCCATGGGCTCCCCCGTACGCACATAACTACGCAAAGTACTCGCATCATAACTTTTCATATAAACCGAGGTGCTGTCGACCCAACGGATCTCACGTTTTCGATCAGCAGAACACAAGTACACTCCGGTCACTACCTCATGGACCTTTCCCGCCAAACGCTGCAGCATCGCTATGGCGCCTGCTGCGTCGACGGGCTTGCCAAGTTTCTCTCCCCCTATGGTAACTAAGGTATCTGCGGCAATAATGGTATGATCCGGGAAATCATGGACCACGGACTCGGCCTTTTCCCGAGCCAAGGCCTCCACCTCTTGTCGGGCATTCCATTGGGGTAGAGACTTTTCTTCATAATTAGGGGCAACCACTTGAAAGGGAAGCTCTAAATAATCCAATAGTTCACGACGGCGGGGCGATAAAGACGCCAAAATGAGGGGGTTCATGGGGAAAACAGGTGCTGGAATTCTCGACTGTATTCGTCGAGAATCAATGCCACCTCATTACTGTTTTTCGTTTGGCACATGCGGTTTCTCAATTCAGCGGCTTTCGGCAACCCTTTGCAATACCACCCGAAATGTTTGCGCATTCCGGCGAAACGTTGGACACCACGAACCTCCTCGAAATATCGGGCATGTTCTAACAAAACTCGAAATCGTCGAGCCGGCTCCACCCATTCTTCTTTTTCAGGAAGGCACCCGCTTTGCTGAGCCTGTTGGCGAATCCAATCCTTGTGTGAAAAAATCCAGGGATTACCTAAAGATCCCCTCCCCAGTAAAACACCGTCCACTCCCGTCTCTCGAATACGTTTCACGATCTCATGGGCGTCGTTAAGGTCACCATTTACCATCATCAAAGTTTGACTTCCTTTGGCGATCTGAACCGCCCTACCGATGGCTTCCCAATCGGCATGCCCAGTGTACATCTGCTTTAAGGTACGGCC
This sequence comes from Deltaproteobacteria bacterium, assembly GCA_021772695.1. Lineage (GTDB taxonomy): Bacteria > UBA10199 > UBA10199 > DSSB01 > DSSB01 > JAJFLL01. Next base: position 193 of record JAJFLL010000144.1, on the reverse strand, counting down.
ATGAATCGAAATACACGCCGGTTCGGTCTCTAATAAATGCTGAGCCCACTCCTCAATGGCACAATGGTCAAATCCGATCCGCGTCTTTACCGATACAGGTTTGAATTCACGAGTTTCGACTTTTTCTTTTTGGATGCGAGTCCTATTCATGGCTCGTATCCGCTCCACCATCCTAGATTTTAAACCCAAATCT
>JAJFLL010000143.1 GCA_021772695.1 Deltaproteobacteria bacterium | reverse complement strand
TCCAAGGTAGTCATCTTACTGACCGATGGTCGAAATAATTCTGGAAAGATATCTCCTGACAAGGCGGCAGAGATCGCCAAAACCCTAGGGATTAAGGTTTATACCATTGGTATTGGTACGGAAGGGCCCGTACCTTTTCCTCGTCCGGGCATGTTTGGCGGGCGCATGGTTTACGTCAATCTCGACCTAGATCAAGATACCTTAGAAAATATCGCCGCCATAACCGATGGAAGCTATTTTTATGCCGGTGACACTCAAAAATTAGCCGCCATTTATGATGAGATCGGCAAACTTGAAAAGACCGAAGCCAAGGTCAAACACTATGAAATTTGGCAGGAATGGTACGCCTATTTCACCCTAGGTGGACTAGGTCTCTTCGGTTTTCAAGCCCTTCTTGGCCTCACTTGGTTTAAAGGAGCGGCCTAAGATGAGAATTGCACATCCCTATTGGGCTTTGCTGCTACTGTTGGCCCCCATATTGATCGGAATTTTGACCTGGCACCGATATCGACAGCGGAAGATATGGGAAAAATTTGCCGATTGGGACATGCGCCCGCGCTTACTACCTTTGGCCAATGCCTTTCGGCCTACACTAAAGCTAATTTTAAAAGCCCTGGCTTTCTTATTAATCGTAATATCCTTGATGGAACCTCAATGGGGTCAGCGTGAGGAAGAAGTAAAAATGCGAGGCATCAATGTCATGTTATTGGTTGATGTCTCTCATTCCATGTTGGCCCAGGACCTGCAACCGAATCGACTTGAACTTGAAAAACGAAAAGTCCGTGATCTGATTCGCCTATTAAAGGGCGATCGAGTGGGTTTGGTAGCTTTTGCGGGGCGGAGCTTTCTATTATCCCCGCTGACGGTGGATTATGGCACTCTAGACCGTTACGTCGATGAGTTGGGCCCAGAAACTATTCCGGTCCCGGGTACCGATTTAGCAGGTGCCCTTCATCTAGCCCTAAAATCTTTTCCCCCCGGTGAAGATGGAAAAGCTATTTTGATATTTACCGATGGTGAAGACCATAGTGAAAAAATGAAGGATTTGATCACCGAACTTAAAGCCAAGGGAACTCCGGTATTCATTCTTGGAATCGGCACCCCTCAAGGCGCGCCTGTGCCCGAGCCTGCTGGAGGTTTTAAAAGTGATGACAGCGGCCAGACCGTCATCAGCCAATTGGGCGAAGAATATCTCAAAGAATTGGCCCTGAAAACCAATGGGGCCTATGTGCGCGCCATTAGTTCCGATGATGATCTAAAAGAGCTCTATCTCAATGGCATCAGAAAGGCAGTTAACCCCGAAGAGCTCAGCGTAAGTCACCGCAAGGTTTGGGAAAGTCGCTTTTATTGGCCCTTAGGTGCCGCGGTGTTTTTAATTAGTCTGGAACGGAGCATTCCACGGGCTAAACGGAGGCGAGGCACGTGAGTTTAAGGCTAGGGGTCATTATTGTTATTTTACTAGTACCGCAATTTGTCTGGGCCAGCCCTTGGACGTGGGTGGAAGACTATTTCGGCAGGCGGGCCTACGATCAGGGGCATTATCCCGAGGCAACCCAGGCTTTTGAAAAGGTTATCTCCTCGGATCCTAAGGCTGAGGATTATTACAATCTGGGCGCGGCCCAATATCGCCAACAAGAATATGAAGAGGCAAAAAAGAATTTCACCGCGGCATTGGCTACCGATAACAGTCCATTAAAAGAAAAAGCCTATTACAACCTGGGAAATGCCCTCTATCGCCTGAAAAAATTACCAGAAGCCCTGGACGCTTATGAATCGGCCCTAGAAATTAGCCCTGATGATGAGGAAGCCAAATTAAATCGAGATTTTGTCAAAAAACAATTGGAGCAAAAGGAGCCACCGCCACCACAATCCCAACCTCAAGATAAAGGTGAGGGTGAAAGTAAAGGAGAAGGCCAAGGGCAAGAGGGGCAAAACCAAGAAACCCCCGATCAAGACAAGCCTTCACCTGAAGGGTCTAAGGGAGAAGGCGAACAAGAAGAAAAAGACCAAGGGGAAGAGAAATCAAAGCAGGATCCAGAAGATAATTCCGAGACAGGTCAAGAATCCAAGGACCAAAATTCTGAAGAAAGTAAGAAAGAATCCGATGCAGAGGCCAAACCTGAAAAGGGCAATGATCCAGGGGAGAATAAGCCGCCCGAGTCGGAGTCGCCAGATAAACCTCAAGAGGGGGAGGGTGGAGCCGACCAGAAATCCCCCGAACAAAAGGGCGAGGGTTCACCGCAGGACAAGAAACCTCAAGAGGGTTCTCAACAAAATGGCAAGAACCAGGATTCTAAGCCCTCTGGTGCCCATGCAGATCAGCCTCCCCAACCCAAAGATTTGAGCGGGCCTTTAGAAGCCGATGGTCAGGCTCCAAAGTCCTCCACCGGTGAAGAAAAGGATGGCTTCGCACCGGCAGAAATGGACCCCAAAGCCCAGGAAGCCGAGCGATGGCTAGACCGTATAGACGACCATTCCAGTGAAATCCGTGACCGCTTGATCCAGGGTGCGATGGGTAGGTCTCGCCAACCCCAAAAAGATTGGTAGGCTTTGGCTGGCAAAATATTATTGGATTGATTAAGACACCCCAAGCCGATGTTAAATAGAACTGTTGTTACCTTATTGATTTCTATCTTGAGCCTTGTCTGCATGAACTCGGCGTGGGCAAATCCGTCCATTACTATGCAGGTAGACCGTGAAACCATTGTGGTCAATGATACCTTGAGGTTGGTCATTACTATTCAAGGGGGATCTGCCTTGACCCGCCCCCACATTCCTCCCAAAGGGAACTTCGAGGTAGTCCGGCAAAGTTCCGGGAATGCCATCGAAATCATTAATGGTCAAATGAGCGTCACCAATACTTTTGAATACCTTTTAAAACCCCGATCCGTGGGACGATTTGAAATCGGACCGGTCGAAACCTATATTGATGGAAAAACCTATTCTGCGGGGCCCATCAAAATTCAAGTTATTCAAGATCAAAATCAACTGCCATACCAAGTTCAACCTCCGAGTCCTCCTCCTAATTATTCTCAGCCTAATTTCCCCCCTAACCCCAACTTGCCGTGGATCCCTCCCGGGTATCCACAGTCACCCCCGGCTCGCGAAGGCGGTGCCAATACCTTTATTACCGCACAGGTCGATAAGACGGAGGCCTATATGGGTGAGCAAGTCCTCTATACTTTTCGCCTATATTCTTCTGTGAAT
>JAJFLL010000142.1 GCA_021772695.1 Deltaproteobacteria bacterium | reverse complement strand
CACAACTGAAACCGCCAAACATTGCAGCACTAAAGGCGAATCTAAAACGTCTTGAAGGAAACTTAGAAAAGATCAGCGACCAAGCGCTCAATTATTCTCTGGGCAGTCAATTATTAGAAAAAACCGAATCAGGCATCGAGGCAGTTCAAGAGGTCTTGCAAAAACTTCCCCAAGAAGCAGACGACCCAGAAGTGCAAGCCATGCTTGAAGGCAACTTCGTACAACCTCAATTGGTTGAATTTCAAAACCGGCTATTTCCAGCCCTGCGCAAAATTTTCGTGGCCTCGGCGCAGGCCGGTAAACTTGAGCTAGACGACGTTCCACCGGAAATATTGGGACGTTTTGTCTCTGAAGACCAGACCTACGCCATCTATGCCTACCCATCGGTCAATATCTGGGAACGGGAGCCTTTGACGGAATTTGTCAAAGAGTTACGCACCGTAGACCCCCATGTGACCGGTCCCCCGATCATGTTTTTCGAAATATTGAATTTGGTACGAAACAGTTATTTCCAAGCGGGATTATATTCCGCCCTGGCCATATTTCTCATCTTTTTGATCGACTTTAAATCTCTCCGCTATTCCCTGTTGGCCTTTCTTCCGTTGATCTTAGGAACCTTTAGTCTCTTCGGCCTCATGAGTCTTTTTGGTCTTTCCTTTAATACCGCGAACATGATCGCTCTCCCGATGATTTTGGGAATCGGAGCCGATAACGGCGTTCATATGATCCATAGGTTTCGGGAAGAAAAGGAAACCAACATCGATTTCTTATTCGGCTCCACCGGAAAGGCCTTACTGATTACCTACCTTGATACCCTGACCTCTTTTGTAGGTCTGGCCTTTGCCAACCATCAGGGTTTGGGCCAATTAGGTCGAGTCGTTATATTGGGGATTACCTGTTGTACCGCTGCTGGCGTCTTATTCCTGCCCAGCATCATGGTCTTGATCATTAAGCAGCGCGTCAAAAGAAAAGCATAATCCACTTGGACCTTTCGGCAATATTACCCATAATAGGCCCGCTTCATTCCCTGGAAGATAAAAACACTCTTTGCGAGTGATATATAAAGGAGGTCTCCATGGTGTGCTCTAGTATGCGAAACCGGCTGGAACCTTTGGCCCTTGCCCTGCTTCGAATTTTTACCGGTGTGGTCATGGCCACGCACGGATGGCAAAAAATTCAAAATTTCGAAGCCACCCTACAAAATTTTACTAGCATGGGAATGCCCATGCCTAAGGTCATGCTGATTTTGGCCATTGGCGGAGAATTTCTCGGCGGTCTGGGTCTGATTGTAGGCCTTTTGACTCCCCTAGCCGCTTTTGGTGTGTTCGCCACCATGGCAGTGGCCGTTTTCAAGGTCCATTGGGCCAACGGTTTATTGGCCAAGGATGGTGGCTTTGAATATCCGGGCACCCTCATGTTCGTAGCCCTCTATTTCATGATCCGCGGCGCCGGTGCCTTAAGTCTAGACGCCCTCTTCTGTCGCAAAAAACCAGAAGCCAGCTTGCCGTAAGAAACTGCAGAAAGCATGTGCGGTTCGGGGATGCAAAGTGTTAAACTAACCCCATGCATCAACCCAGCCCACCAGGTGACAACGATCCGGGCGAAACCCAGGAATGGATCCAATCCCTAGAAGCGGTCATCGCCCACAAGGGATCGGCCCGGGCTCGTTTTCTCATCGACAAACTTCGTCACCATGCCGGAGAACAAGGCATTGCCCTACCTTCGCCTTTAAACACGCCTTACCTCAATACCATCCCCACGGAGGAACAGCCGCCCTACCCCGGGGACCAAGCCTTGGAATGGCGTATTCGTTGTATCGTCAGATGGAACGCCATGGCCTTGGTGGTTCGAGCCAATAAAAAATCTAACGGCATCGGCGGGCATATCTCCAGCTTTGCCTCCTCGGCCACCCTTTATGAAGTTGCCTTCAATCATTTTCTCAAAGGTAAAGCGGCTCCAGGCGGTGGCGATCAAATTTATTTTCAAGGTCATGCAGCGCCCGGCATTTATGCCCGTGCCTTTACGGAAGGGCGGCTCGATGAAAAAACCATGGATCAATTTCGTCGCGAAGTCGTTCGTGGCCAAGGTCTGTCTTCTTATCCTCATCCCTGGTTGATGCCCGAGTTTTGGGAATTCCCTACCGTCTCCATGGGGCTCGCCCCCATCAGTGCCATTTATCAAGCCCGGTTTAATCGGTATCTACAAGCACGAGGGATTTGCGACACGGAGCAAAACCATGTGTGGGCATTCCTCGGGGACGGGGAAACCGACGAGCCGGAATCCTTGGGATCCCTTTCTATTGCCGCTCGAGAAAAACTCGATAATTTGACCTTTGTGGTCAATTGCAACCTGCAGCGCCTCGACGGTCCCGTGCGTGGAAACGGAAAAATCATCCAAGAATTAGAGGCGGTATTTCGCGGCGCCGGTTGGAACGTCATCAAGGTCATTTGGGGCGCCGATTGGGACCCTTTACTCAAGGCAGACACCAAAGGGCTTTTGGTCAAACGGATGAATGAAGTGGTTGACGGGCAATATCAGAAATATTCGGTGGAACCGGGCAGTTATACCCGTAAGGATTTTTTTGGCACCCATCCTGATTTATTAAAAATCGTCGAACATTTGAGCGATGAGCAGATTCAAAAACTCCGCCGAGGCGGTCATGAACCCGACAAGGTGAATGCCGCTTATCAAGCCGCATTAGAATATAAAGGCAAACCTACGGTTATTTTAGCAAAGACCATTAAAGGCTACGGGCTTGGCGAAGCTGGTGAAGGTCGCAATATGACCCATCAACAAAAAAAATTAAATGAGGAAGAAGTCATTCAGTTTCGCGACCGTTTTCAGATTCCCATTCCCGATTCCAAGGTCAAAGAGATTCCCTATTATCGCCCCGACTCAAAAAGCGATGAGGCCCAGTATATCGCCGAACATCGTGCGAAATTAGGCGGCCCGGTGCCGACTCGCAAGGTATCTACAGCTAAATTAGAGATCCCTGCGCTCGATTATTTTAATGAATTTCTAGAGGGCAGTAAGGACCGGGAGTTTTCCACCACTATGTCTTTTGGCCGAACCTTAAACCTTTTGTTACGCCACAAAAAAATCGGTTCACGCATTGTCCCGATCATTCCCGATGAGGCCCGCACCTTTGGCTTGGATCCGCTGTTCCGGCAAATCGGCATTTATAGTTCCTTGGGCCAGCTATATGAACCCGTCGATAAAAACCTTTTTCTCTACTATCGGGAAAGTAAAGACGGGCAAGTCTTAGAAGAAGGCATTACCGAAGCAGGTTCGGTAGCCAGTTTTTTAGCTGCAGGAACCAGCTATGCCACCCATCTAGAACCCATGATTCCCTTTTACATTTTTTATTCCATGTTTGGTTACCAACGTACCGGTGACCAGCTCTGGGCCTTTGGCGATCAACGGGGGCGAGGATTTCTCGTGGGGGGTACGGCGGGACGCACCACCCTCGCCGGTGAAGGACTACAACATCAAGACGGTCACTCCCATCTGCTCGCTTCAACTCATCCCACAGTGAGATGTTATCATCCGGCGTGGGCCTATGAAATTGCGGTTATCGTACAAGAAGGTTTAGAGCGCATGTATGTGCAAAATGAAGACACCTATTATTATCTCACCTTGCAAAATGAAAATTACGCCATGCCTCCCATGCCTGAGGGAGTAGAAACAGGAATCATTAAAGGTCTGTATCCCTTTAAAAAAGCCGCCAAGCCTGGAAAATATCATGTTCAGCTTTGGGGTAGCTCAGCCTTATTAAGAGAAGCACTCAGGGCGCAAGAATTGCTAGAAGAAAAGTTCGGGGTCTCATCAGATGTTTGGAGTGTAACCAGCTACCAACTGTTGCGGCGAGATGCCTTGGCCGCCGAACGCTGGAACATGCTCCATCCCAATGACGCTCCCAAGACCAGTTACCTGCAGGAAGTATTACAAGGGGTTAAAGGCCCCGTCGTCGCCGTCACCGATTCGGTGAAGGCTGTGTCCGATCAAGTGTCTCGTTGGGTTCCCGGAGGACTCTATTCTTTAGGCACCGACGGCTTCGGTCGAAGTGACGATCGCGCATCTCTGCGACGTTTTTTTGAAGTTGATGCAGAAGCCATTGCCCTAGCGGCCTTGCACCAATTAAGTTTAAAGCAGAATTACCCCACAGAAAAAGTTCAAGAAGCCATCGAAAAATTAAAAATTCATTCGGAAAAACCCGATCCGGCTATTTCTTAATTAAAATAAAAGATTTATCTAACAATGGTATCTTCAGGGACGGGCCCGTCTTCATGGGGAAAAGACTCGATCAATCGGGAAAACAAATCGATGAATTTGTCTTCGTTGGAATTTTTGGCGAAGGCCAGAGCCTTCTGCAAATAGGCGAAACATTCGGGAATGGCGATTTTTTTTCGAAGTAGCGCCTCAACCAATTTCATATCAATATTACTGGCCGACATCAGGCCTTCGAAATCACTGTCCATAGAGGCAATGAAACTATCAATGGCAAGATTGCGTTGCCCGGTCTTGAGCTGAGCTAATCCCATGGTGGCGTAGGCTTGGTGTAAAAACGGTGGGTCGCTGCGGGCAATCTCTAAAACTTTTTTGCAACGACGAATGGCCGTGTCGAATTGCCCGAAGACATCGATGAGCAATCGAGCCGAAATTAATTTTAATGCGGGATCTTCAGGGAGTAACTTCTCGGCCTTCTCGTAATATTTCCAGGCCTTTTGAAAATCTTTGCGAATTTTATACAAGACACCCAGGGTGGAATAAAACAAGGCGGAAAGCACATTGTCTTCTTGGCCTAAGGCCTCGTCTAGACCCGTATTCAATTCGTGTTCGGCGGAATCTAGATCTTTGGCCGCCATCAGGTCAAAAGCCCGGTAGAGCCGCTCACTGCCAACCTTTTCATGGATCCCTAAATTCATAATATCCTTAGCAATAGGGTCAAGGGGATCTAATTCTAACTTAAGGCTTTCATGGAAATCTACCGAATTTCTTAAGAAATTAATAGACTTAGAGTGGGTCTTCTGTGCCGGTAATCAACTGCACCGGAATCACCACGGTCAAAGACAGGGTTTGTAACTCCTTTGACTCTCCCATGAATTGGAAACTCAGGGTAGGTAGAGGTATGGTGAGGCTCAAGGTTGCCGTATCACTAGATAGCATCACGTTACTGACTACCAGGTTTTGATCCGGGGTCTCCAAAATCAAATTCAGGTCCATGGTGTGGGTACCAGCTACCTGATTATTGGAATTGAGCCGATACACGGTACCGGTGGATTCTAAATTGGGATTTAACACCAAACGAAGGGTTCCGACGGAGGCAAACTCAATGGGCATATCGAAAGCTTCCACCACTAGATTGCGTCGGTTGGCAAATTCTTCAGTAATCTGTGCTGTTAAGATCCCGCTCCCGGAACTTTCCTCAGGATTGATTAAAAACTGTACATTTCCTGATCCAGCGTCGCCCAAAACCATGGTAGTCGCTGTGGCCATCTCAAAAGGTGCGCCGTCGCTGCCGCATCCGGCCACCATCAAGGGTAGGGAAAGAGTCATTAGACCCAGAAGCATCAGTTTTTTCACGGGCGTATCCTTAATTTATAGATTGATTTGAATGGTATCATTTCGCCCGGTTTGAGGAAAAGTTTCTTATAAATTAAAGCCCTGCGGCCAAAACCTTCATCATTTCCTGGTGGACCAGGCCATTGGTCGCAAGGATATCCTTCTGATAAATATCAAATTTCTGCCCGGTAAATGTCGAAACCTTCCCGCCTGCTTCCGATAAGATGATCAATCCTGCCGCCACATCCCAGGGAAAAAGGTTTAGTTCCCAAAATCCGTCATAGCGCCCCATGGCCACGTAACATAGGTCGACGGCGGCTACTCCATCTCGTCGCACGGCTTGAGATTTTAGCAAAAAATTTTGGAAATGATTGAAGTTGTTATTGGTGGTTTCCCTAAGGTTATAGGCAAACCCGGTGCAAAGCATGCTTTGAGAAATTTTAGAAACCGTCGATACTTTAATAGCCCTGCCATTGCATGCGGCGCCCGCACCTTTTTCGGCCAAATACATTTCATCGAGATTGGGTTCATAAACCGCACCTACCACGATTTCTCCTTGGTATTCCAAAGCGATGGAAGTGCAGAACAACGGATAGCCATGGGCATAATTCGTCGTACCGTCGAGTGGGTCAATAATCCATTTATACTCGCTATCCTTGCGGATCCCACTACCCTCCTCTGCCAAAATATCATGGTCGGGAAAGGTGCCCTGGATTAAGGAAACAATTTCCTTTTCACAGGCATGGTCCACGTCGGTGACCAAATTAATTTCACCCTTGTGCACGATATTCAAGGCACCTTTTAAACCCTCTCGCTGTATTTCTCCGGATTTGCGGCAGGCGGCCTCAGCAATCTTTAAAAAATCTTGAAACATGGTTTCCTTTCTATGCCAATTTTTCTACCCGGGCGAGAACCAGAACTGCA
>JAJFLL010000141.1 GCA_021772695.1 Deltaproteobacteria bacterium | reverse complement strand
AGAGTCCCTTTGACCTGTTGCAGGCCAAAAAAGAGGAAATTAGCGCCAATCGAAGTTATGTCGAGACGCTTCGCGATTATTGGATTCACCGGGCCCAACTCGAAAGGGCGGTTGGGACAAGTTTAAATAATAGTGATCGGTCTTCTGTTAAAAAATAAATTTCAAAGGATTTTAAAAAGGAATATTTATGAAATTTCCAAATTTAATGCATTTCACTCTCTTGATGGCTCTATTGGCGCCAGCTGGATGCAGTCCGACTGCTTCCAACCCCCATACTGAGGGAACCGGTCAGGATCATGCTTCCATGGGAAAATCAGCTTCTCCCGATGGGGATTCAAAACCCAATTCATCTTCGGAAAATGATTTGGGATATACGCCGGTGATCACCCCCAACGGGGAGACCTTGAAGTGGAAGATGGTCGACGGGGTCAAGGTGTTTCGACTGACGGTCGAAGAAATTGAATGGGAGATTGCCCCCGGGATGAAAATAAAGGCCTGGGGCTATAATGGTCGGACCCCGGGCCCTACCATCGAAACGGTGGAGGGTGATCGGGTCCGCATCTACGTGACGAATAAATTGCCGGAACCCACCGCGGTCCATTGGCACGGGGTCCTACTGCCGAGCGGCATGGACGGAGTAAAGGGTCTTAACCAAAAAGGTATTGAGCCCGGGGAAACATTCATCTACGAATTTACCCTCAAGCAACATGGGACCCAGATGTATCATTCCCACGGCGATGAAATGGTCCAGATCGGGTTAGGGACCATGGGATTTTTCATCATCCATCCCAAAAAACCCGAAAAGAAAATTGACAAGGATTACGCGATCTTCTTGAGCGAGTGGTTTGTCCAGCCCGGTTCCAAAGGCCCTAACCCCAATATCATGACCGACTTTAATATTTTTACCTTCAACAGCCGGGCCTATCCCGGTACGGAACCCCTGATGGCACAGACCGGGGAGCGGGTGAGGGTCCGGCTGGCCAACGTTGCCCAGGACACCCATCCCATCCACCTCCATGGACATACCTTTAAAGTCGTGGCCACGGACGGTGGAGACATCCCCGAAACTGCTCAATGGCCCGAGACCACTGTATTGGTCGCCCCGGGACAAACCCGCGATTTTGAATTTGTCGCGATCCCCGGGGATTGGGCGATGCATTGTCACAAGAGACATCACCCGATGAACGCCATGAGTCATGAAGTCCCGAATCTCTTGGGGGTTGATCAAAGCAAAATTGAAGGAAAGATGAAGAAATTCATCCCCGGCTATATGGCGATGGGGGAGAAGGGAATGGATGAACATCAAATGCATGCCAAGCATATGAAAGGGCCTCCCAATACCTTGCCGATGATGGCCGGGGTAGGGCAATTCGGAAATATCGGCATGGGCGGGATGTTTACGGTCGTCAAGATTCGCGACCATCTAAAGCCGGGGGACGAAAACGGCTGGTACGACAACCCGCCGGGTACGGTGGCGGATGTAGCACTGGGGGTTGGAAGTGAAGCCGATGAGCAAGCACCGATGTATACTTGCCCCATGCACCCCGAGGTTCGGAAACCATCGCCGGGACAATGCCCCATATGCGGGATGGATCTTGTTCCAATGAAAACTAAACCGGGAGAAAAAAAGGAAAAGACTCCCGACGCTCAAGACAGTGAGCATCACCATTAAAACCGGAGGAAATTATGAAAACTTCCCTAATATATCTTTTATTTATCTCGGTCGCCCTTGTTTCATGTTCTGAGCCGCCCCAACCAAAAAAAACGGAGGTAAAGCTTAATTCCCAATCACCTAAAGTTCTGGTTGGGGAAAAAGCTATTCCCACTGTTGAAGGCAACCTCATTAAGGTTAACAACAAACTTTGCGCCGTATCTCGAGGCTTAATGGCCGAAGAAACTTTGGGAACCTTCACAGGACAGGTTGCCTACGAGGGGAGTAACCCGCGATATCAAGGCAAAACATTCGAGTTCAACTATTGTTGCGGAATGTGCCAAAATATGTTTCCCGAAAAATTTAAAAAAGACCCGGACGGCATATTAAGATTTCACGGACTTATCTAAGAGATGGTGTTTTACCTGCGGAAAATAAAGCCTTACAGGCGGGTGGTAGTACGGAAGGGAGCCACCAAGGGCGATTCGTGCGAGCAACCGCATCACAGAAAGATATTGCTGGTTTTAATACCCATGATTTTGGCCAGTTTTGTGATGATACTCCATCCGCTCAACGGTGCTGATGGTTTTTTGATGATGAGGATGCTGGTTATTGTTAAGTTTGAAGTGCAGATAAATCAATAGGCTTAGGATAGCCGCGAAAAAGCACCAGACCGAGAAAAAGGTGGCTTTAAAGAACCACACCGAAATCAGAAACGAAGCCAACAAAACAATTCCGAAAAGATTAATCATTCGATGGGTCGAAAAAAAACAACTGACGCAGGTGGCGGATAAATAGAATCCCATCGATAAAAGCGGATAAAAATGGGGGGAATGGTAGAAGATGCTCTTATTGACGATGTGGGCGGTAACCGGTTCCTTAATAATGAAATAAAGGAGATACAGGCCGACTATTAATCCCATCAACAAGAACGCCATTAATATTTTTTTTCGTAAAGGATTTTTTTCGATCAGCAGTATGGAAAAAGGAACGAATATTGGCCACAAAACATGGGAGAACATTGAAAAGGCATAGGTCATCACCATGTTCAACAAAGGAGACTGGAAAGAAAGCCAGACTACGCCTTCAATTACTTGTTGAATTCCGAATAACAACGGAATGCCGGCAAACGGAAGCTCCGCTCTGGTTTTAGTATTCTTTAGGGTTAACCCACCGGCCACGCTAAGCGAACCGCTCGCAATAAAACTGGCTGTTGCTGAGAAACACATGAATCCCTCCTTTAATGATGCTGAAGGCCTATGCCCGCGAAAAACTTCGGCATCTGCCTTCATGACCGGTGCCGTGCGGCTTTTTGTCCTTGGTTTTTTCCTCTTGGATTCAGTTTTAAAATAATCAGCGCTGATAGCTAAATGAGAAATCAAATATTAGACTGGCTGCATACTTGAGGGGCTTTGTAATTTAAGCCTAATAAGCGAAAATAGTTTTCCCCTAAAACTATGTTCTGGAAGGCATCATTGTTTAAGTATTTGTTTATCTGACTGGTTGTCTCAAGCTCTTTTTTATATGTCGCAAAACCTTTTTTTCGTGCGGCAACAAAGTCCGTTCCAGGAAGAATTCGTGTCGAATATTTGTTAAAGAAAACTGTATATAATTTTCTAATCTCAGGTTTTTTAAAGTAGGCGTCGTGCAATAAACGCCAAGATATATCCAGCATTAAATTTTCGTTATTATCTAAAAAATTTTTCATAAGCTGAATATGTTGATCGGGATCCATCTTTTCCAATTCCTTGGATAATCCCATGTGTGCCCATACGATTTTATTTTCTGGATATAGCTTCAATACTTCTTCCATTAAATATACGTATTTTGTAGGCTCTACGTTATTGCCTAAATCTGAATGAATGGTAATAGGGATGCCCCGCTGTTTAAGGTACAGCATAAATTCTGCCCATTGTTTAATGGATTCCTTAGAAATTATTTTGTGATTGTTGTTGAATAAGGCTTGTTTAACTAAGTTCACTTCACCCATCCACTTAAACATATTTGGGTACTCTTTATCTAATAAATGTATATGCTCAATGATATTTTCCGGAAAAGCAAGATCGGCAAAGGTCATCGATAGTGTTATATGCACACCACGGGGTTTTTGCTCCAAAAAATGAGCAGCATTAATAAAATCATTTTTAATACTTGGAGTAACTGCTGTGCCTGGGCAATCCAGGTAATAATCACAGAAGGAATCTATGGGTAACGTTTGGCCAATGCCGTAGACATTTACGAAAAGAACCCCTAATTTATTCAAATAACCATTTAATTCAGTAAACGGAATAGCGGGTCCACCAAAGGGGCGAAAATGAAGATGAGAATCCACCACAGGTGTATAAGGCTCTGTTAAGCGATTGTAACATTTTGCACCTTCAGTTTTAAAAGAAAGGACACCTCGCCTCTTGATGCAGCCTGTAATCAAAAGCGATGCAAAAAAAAGGATAATCAAGATTGGAAAAATTTTCTTCATTACATTCTGCCTATTTTTTTGGTTTAAATTAGTGACTAATTTTAATCCTCTTAAGTCGGGGTTTTCCAAGCCAAAAAAAATCCAATAGGCATAGAAGGGATCATAAGAAATTATTTGAGGATATCATTCCATTTCCCCTTTTTCCTTCAGCTCTGTACCATACTACTACGTTTTAAATTTTGATCCTCTGGAATATTTTGGTTAGGATCATTAACCCTATAATTGGAAAGGAATGATCCATGGAAAATACTATATTTCGGCTATTATTCCTGATTTTTCTTATTTTTCCGATGACCCAAAAACCTCCTACGGTGCACGCAGATGCCCCCTTTGACGTTAAAAAAGCAATTTCCGCGGGTGACCACCGGGGTCTGGCCGAGTACTATCGTGCCCAGGCGACCGCCGAAAGAAAGGCGGCGGAAAGACACGACCAAATGCGGTTGGAGTACCAAAAAAGCGCCGCTCCCCATGCTCACAATTTAGTTTTGCACTGCCATGAGTTGTATCTCCTGTCTTTAAAGCAGGCCAAGACCTATGATTGGCTTACCATTCAAGAGGAGAGATTAGGGGCGGTAAAATAGGAAATAATTGAAGGTGGATCATGAAAACGATTTTGAGGAGGGGCCATGCGGATAGCGGTTTTTGATTCGCGTCGTTACGACCGGGAGATGTTGAATTTGGTCAACCACGGGTTCGGCCATGAGCTGGTATTCCTGGAACCAAGACTAACCGAGGAGACCGTTGTCTTGGCGAATGGATTTGAGGCAATCTGTGTGTTCGTGAACGACCACCTGAACGGCGAGGTTCTTCATGGCCTGGCCCAAGGCGGCATCCGTCTGATTGCCTTGCGATGCGCCGGTTTCAACAATATTGACCTCCCGGCTGCCGAAAGACTGGCTTTAAAGGTGGTCCGGGTTCCGGCCTATTCCCCCCATGCCGTTGCCGAGCATGCTCTTGCCCTTGTCCTCAGCCTCAACCGGAAGATCCACCGGGCCTATCAACGGGTGCGGGAGGGCAATTTTACCCAGGAGGGTTTGATGGGTTTCGACCTCTTCGGCAAGACGGTGGGGGTGCTCGGAACGGGAAGAATCGGCTCGGTGGCGGCCCGGAATTTTCTCGGCTTGGGATGCAAGGTTCTCGCCTTTGATCAAAACCCTAATGTGGATTTAACGGAGGTAGAGGGTTTTTCTTATGTGGATCAGGAAACCCTTTTTTCATCCTCGGACATCGTTTCTCTTCATCTCCCACTGACTCCCGAAACCCATCATCTAGTCGATGAGAAGGCCATTCAAAAAATGAAGCCGGGGGCCATGATTATCAATACGGGCCGGGGGGCTCTAATTGATTCGCGGGCCCTTATCCAGGGACTCAAGAGCGGAAAGATCGGAGGCGCGGGACTCGATGTCTACGAAGAGGAAGAAAACATTTTTTTCAAGGATCTCTCCGACCAGGTGTTACAGGATGATGTATTGGCTCGGTTATTGACCTTTCCCAACGTCCTGATCACCGCCCATCAGGGTTATCTGACCCGGGAGGCCATGATCAAGATCGCCGAAACCACCTTGGAAAATATCAGGGCCTTTGAAGAAGGGAAACCCTTGGTGAATGAAGTCCGAGCCGAAGAGGTATGTCGGCCCTGTGATAAATAAATGTTCCCGACCGGTTAATCTTTTCTGCCGGGTCCATAAAGCACCTCTAATATCCTTTGATACTCTTTTTCATCGATATCACCCTGAGCCAAACGGCGTTTTAAAATCTCCGCGGCTGATTGTTTATTATCACGGAACTTTCGGGATTCCTTGATCCCCAACCATACGATGCCGATGAGGGCAATCACGATCGTTGCCGTCCAAAGGACCATTACCCCCCAATGCGCGGCGTTATGAGTCTCTGTCATAACTTTCATCATGATTTAAATTTTTAAGATGTTATTTCCTTAAAAACATTTCTTTTATTTACCAGATAAACTCCAAGCAATACTAAAAGAATTCCACCTATCTCCAAAAGGGATAATCTTTCTTGAAAGAATGAA
>JAJFLL010000015.1 GCA_021772695.1 Deltaproteobacteria bacterium | reverse complement strand
TCAATGACCAATTTAAAAAAATTGGACGAGGTAAAACCTGCCCGACGAGAAAAGACCCGATAGGAAAAGCCGTTTTTCCTTTTGGATTCCACATACCAATCCTTGAGAAACCGGCGATAATCCAGGTAAGTAAAAATATTAACCGTGTTTGTGGAGCCCTCAGTGGTCATGGTGCGCGAACCCGTCCCCAGACTTTAGTAAGTCGAGGTCAAAATAATGTATGGGGAGCGACCCTTACCGGTTCAGCACTCGGCTATGAAATAGCGGCTACTGATTGGGCTATGGACTAGGTGTTTTCTGAAATTCCTTCAAGGGTAAATGTGGCGGGGAACTTGTACCCTCACTGTCTTAAATGTTCGATTTTACCCCTATGGCCCTCACCTAGAGCCCCCAGTCCAAGCCCCTGATAACCAAGGTTTCTAGAGAAGCGGTGTTTTATCGGATGCTATGACCACAAATAATACACTTGAGTGGTGAACCGCCGTAGCTCTCGATTTTATAAAACCTTTTAAAATCAACAAGTTAAATAATTTAGATTACCTCAGTTCTGGCATGACCCTTGTAATACTAGCCCGATAGAGGGGGGGCTCGAATCCTTCGGGCCGCCCGCCTCGGTGATGCAGGAGGTCATGATGTCGCCAGTTGTCGCAAGTCTGCCTATTTCAGCGGGGATCTTTTCTGCTTTCAATTTTTTTGAGAGAAAAAATGGTCCCCACTATTACCAAGATCCCACCTTTTTTAAAAACATGCCTAAGTCAGTGAGCGTGAACGGCTTTGTTTTTCATCCCATACCCTATGAATTTAAGGGAATGGCTTTGAACTTAGATTCCGGCGCCAAGTTACAGTTAACAGGCCGAGTATTTGGCCAAGGATCGGCATCCACGGTCTTTGAAGGTAAAATCATTTCTGGGCCGGGGAAGGGTGATGTGGTGGCGGTGAAGATACGTGATCACTCCACGCGCCCCGTGATCGAGGCCAATGAAGTGGCCATGCGGGAGGTGGGGCACCTCAAGGGTGCCCAGGAGGCCCAGATGGGCCGGGTAAAATATTATGGCAAGGGTGAGTTTCGAGGCATGACCGCCACGGTGACCCGTCCCGCACAGGGGATGAATTGGAGCGGGGTGAATCCCCATTGGATCAACAACACCACCTTTAAGGAATTAGGCCGGCTCTTTGATCAAATTGAAGCGCGGGGCCTGCGTCCTGGCGATTTTGAAATCACCATTGATCGACGCGGGCGAGTCTATCTTATTGATGTGGAAGGCCTCAATGCCAATCACGACCTGCCCTATTCTCGGGACCGTGCCTTTGCACGACTCCATGATCTTCGCCGTCGCGCCGGATTAAAACCAATACCCCAAGTGACTCCACCGAAAGGGTCTGTGGGGCCCAAGCAAAATATTTACGGGAGCGCTTACCGGGGATTTTTTGTGGAAGCCGGTGTCAACGGGCTCATCGGCTTTGCCGGCTACGGCATGAGTAAGTTGGCGGAACAAATGCTCGGGAGAAAATTAAGCACCGCCGAAACCATCGCGGTGACCACAGCCCCGGCGGCTCCAGTAGTTGCATACAGCATAGCGAAAAATTATGGGGCCACTCGTGCTGCAGGCAGTAGTGTAGTCCGTTCCGTGGCCAAGACCGGTGCCACCCTCGGTAAAGGTTTGGCGGGCGGGCTCGCCGCCGGCATAGGCGCATCTTTTTTATTAGGGGACTTGGGCCTGCGCGGTGAAACCCATACGATCGCCACACTGGGTCTAGGCATTGCCGGGGCCTCCCATCCGGCGGGTATCGCCTTTTTCGCCGGCTATTCCTTCGGAAAGTTTTTGGATTGGGGGAGTGAAAAGATTTTAGGTAAGTCCCTGTCGTCAGGACTTGCCGATGGCATCGAGTATTCTGTGGAAGGGGTAAAATCCATTTACAAAAGCCTACATCCCATGCACCGTCGCATCGCTCGAAAGCGCAAGGCCTATGAAGCGGCCCAGGAGCGCAGATTTAGGGACGCTGTAGTTGCAGCAAGAAAATTTAAGGAAGAGCAAAGGGAATTGCGGCAGAGCCACAAGCGTCTCGAAGCCATAGCAAGCGAGCAAACCCAAGAGGGTGCGGCCGGGGTAATGACCTTTATCGCCCAACGCAATGGGGAATTGCGCCAGGGTAAAATCACCATGGACGAATATTCCGGACTTGTGGCGGCTGTGCAAAAAAGTAAATCAGCAGGCACCGTAGCATTCCTAGAAATGCATGAGGACGGTGGCGTCACTTATTTGATAAAAATTCAAGAAGGTCCCTTTCGTGAAAGGGTCACGATCACTTGGCGCACCGGTCATGAGCCTTTCGTCGAGGTGCTACGTCCCGGATCCCCGGGTTTTAGCTATTCGGCCTTGTAAATAGAATTTGCTAAGTGGTGTTGGGGTACTTCTCCATCGGGGGATTGGACCCATAAGATTAGAAGGACCATTTTATCTGGTAATTTACCGGGCATTATTGCAGGGGTTCTCGGCATTATGAAATCGACTGGGGGCACAACCCTGCCGGTTTTGACCCGATGAATCCTATGGGCACGGCAATATCAGGAGAATTCAGCCATGTCCGCCTTAGTTTGTCGCGCCCACCCTCAAGTTCAAGCCGAAAACCTCACTAATATACAAGATGTCGCCGCCCGTCGCTTGCACGCAAGCCGTCCGGTTCTAGACACGGAATTGTTGTCCCGCCCAGAGGCTGAGCGGCGTGAAGCGCAAATCTGCCGCCAGACTGGGCTTTGTGGTTTGGGTCTAGCCGGTTATGCCCGGCGGGTTACCGCCGCCATGAGGCCTGTTCAGGGGTGGGATCGCCGCACCTTGGTGAATGTGCAGCGGGTGTTTCGAAGCCGTCGACTGACCACTGCCGAGCTCTCCCATCTGATAGGATTTATGCGAGATGCCGATCAAGTCAGTGCCTTTCGCAATACGGCGCGCATCCTCTTCACTCGAGCCGAGCTCTTCTATTACGACTACGTGCCCTTTCAGGGTGCGGTGCAATGCTTTCGCCGCAGTGGTGACGCGGGGTAGGGGGCCTCCTAAATCTACCCACCTTTGTCTAGTGACGGACCGTTGCTCATGGGTCCGGACTCACGAAAGGAGTTTTTGACTCCTCCTTGCTTGCAAACTCTGCAACTTTACCGCCATTACAAATTTTTGATCTGTAAAAGTAAATAATATCAAATGGTTAAAATAATAATTTCTTGGCATGCATTTTGCTCCTACATTTATTTAAACGGTAACCGGACTGCAATGATTGAGACTTTAGGAGTCAATGATGGGCAAGGAACTTAGGGCCAAACCACTAACCTCGATTCGAAACAACTTGGCTGCCGGGGGCGCTACTCCCAAGGATCCCAAACTGCTGACCCGCATCTATGATGTTGCAAGGGGGAAATTGCCGAATTCCGGGAGCGCCGGTGGTTATAGCGGTGCCCGAAATTATTACCGTGAGGTTTTTAATCATCCTGATCTAACAAAATTTTTAGACCAAATGTCCCGCAATTTTAAACTTTTGTCTCGGTTAAAGCCGGTCGATTTGACCGTAAACTATACGGGAAATATCCTGCAAAATTATCGCAATGCCCTTGCCGGCGGCATGGGTGCCTTTGGTGCCGGCTATGCGGCTATCAATGAAGCCTCGATGATCTGGGTGGCCCAAGCCGGTGTGGCCGGAACCGCCGCCCTTTATTCCGCCGCTGCCGGATTAGGGGCCTGCCTGGGACTTGGCGCTGGTGCCGGTCTCGAAAAAATTCAGACCGCCGTGTTTGGCGAAAGCTACACCTCCAGCTTGGTTGCCGGTGGGATTCGCGCCGTGGCCGGAATGCCCTCCCGCTCCTTCACGGAATCCTGGGATGATTTCGATAAGAAATACCTGTGGTGGTTGCCCTAAAAAATGAGTAGTCATTCGTTCTCATTGTTCACAGTTTTCATGTCTGTTCCCCCCAGCTTCTCCATCCTATTTTTTTAAAAACTCAATAATAACAGTAAGTTATATTTGGCACGTCCTTTGCTTTATTAGAGGGTACTCACATCTTGGATTTCCCAAGTTAGTGAAGCAGGAGGATCGTATGAAAAAGTATTACCCAACGCTATTAGCCTTAACCTTGTTGTTAGCCCCTTTATCCTTACAGGCCAAGACGGTCTCGTGTGGTGACGGTTGCGTGACCAACGAGACCCCAGGGGATTTCAAACCCACCCCTGTCTTTATGAATATGTCCGATTATAATTATGCCGCTGCGGATTCCTGTCTGGATTCTACCTTGATTCGTTTGGGAGATGCGCAGGCCTGTGACAATGCCATGGCGCCCTGTAAACAAGCCTTCAAAAGCTGTGTGGAGGCCTATGAAAAATGTAACACTAATTTTACCGATTACTATGGCGACCATTTTCTCAATTGTACTCAAGAGATCATGGACTCTTGTGCTGAGCAAGTCCAAGAATCCCATGGACCTTCAGTTGCCAAATCATGTCTCGAAAAAGAAAAAACCGTGGATGATTCCACCAACAAATGGCCCTCTCCAGAAAATGAAACCGTGGTGTTTATTCCCGGTTTGAAATATTCGTTATGTGGCAACGGTATCAAGGAAGGTAATGAACAGTGTGACGACGGCAACGACGACGAACTCGATGGTTGTACCAGCGAATGTCAGGTTGAATTCCATTACGACGGTCCGAGCGAAGAACCTGAAAAGGCCGATCTACCTAGCGATGACGAAACCAAAGAAACCGTAACCGATGGTTCCGTGACCACCGATGACGGCAGCTTAGATCCCTCCGTAGCCAACACCCTGGCTATC
>JAJFLL010000140.1 GCA_021772695.1 Deltaproteobacteria bacterium | reverse complement strand
TTGATATAAACCCCCACTCTCTCCGATGTGTTGAAACACCCAGGGACCGTAAGAAAAGGGGTGGCAATTGCTCCGTTGGACCGCCGTTCCCGTGGTGGCCCTGACATGGGCCAGAAAAAGTCCTGAGCGAATATGTCTGGCTAGGCTTTTCAAGTTATCGTCGTTCCAGGCGGGAAGCACTTCGTGATAGAGGCCGGGAAGGGGACGTTCGGTGTACCACCCGAGGCCAAAGCCATCGCCGTTGGTTTGATACAGACTTTGCTTGGCGTGTTGACTTTGTTCCACGAGGGAATGCTCCGGAAGAAACAGGAGGTTTTCTATATAGATGGGGGATCCAAGATAGGCGAGCCAACGGCACATGAATTCGTATTATTCTCTTAGAGATGTAGAAAGACCAAATAATATTTATTCTAGTGATGATGCTTTCCTTTTTCCTACTTTCTATTCCGGTCGGGACGGCGTCCCTAGGCGAGAAGACATGGGGCATTCTCAGCGATTCCAAGTGCTTGGAAAATATATTTATTCTGACGCGTCGCGTGTTTTTTCCCTTCGAAATTCAAGGATTTAGCGTAGGGCTCCCAGCAACTTTTTGCAGGCGGTTCCGAGAAATCTAATGTGGGGGCACCACAATACAGAGGGTTAGAGGAAATGTGGTGACCTCCTTTGGGTTCATAAACCAATTTTGGAGGTCTCATGTCCGCGTCCAGTGTACGGCCCAATCCAGCAGCCGCCCCCGCAACTCCCCCCAATCCGCAAACCGAACGCGAGCAACTACTCAGCAATGAGCAATTGATCAACGATCCTCGGTGGCAAGATGCGGCCTTTCGCAGTCAAAACGTCAACCTGGTATTGGCCCTCGACGGCCTGCAAAAATTCATGGCAGGGGAAATCACCGATGAAAAATTTAAAAAGAAACTAGATGCCTGGGTCAACAGCGAAGAATACACCAAGGATCCCGCTTTTTCCCAAGCGGTGGTCAACCAATTTCATGGGCAATTACGCAAATTCAGCGCCGTAGAGAATGCCGATCGAGCGGGTAAGGCGACGCCCTTATTGCCTGCCGAAAAGGTGGAGAAAAAGGCCGAGCCCGAAGCAGCGCCCAAGCCCGAAGAGAAAAAAGACGAAGTAGAAGAAGAAAGCTCCGGCGATAAACACTTCAGCGTGGGTCTCGAATTTCATAACGACACCTTCCTCAATGATATTATTTTAAAGAAGGTATTCCAGATCAATCTTGACAGTGTCTTTAACGAGAAGGCTGACTTTACCTTCAAGGTGCCGTTTACCTTTTCGGGAGGGCCCTTGAAACTCATGGCCCGACCTTACGGTGGCATGTTTCAGTCTCGTGCCATTCCCGGCACCGAGATCGGTGAAACCGGTCGAGGCTATAAAGTGGGCGCCGACTTCGGTGTGGTCAACCCCTATGGAAAAGACTTTGAGGCCGCCGGATTGGGTATTGAAGCCACGGGTATCGCCTCCCATGCGGGAGAAGAGTCGGGCATCGATGCGCCGGGTCCCGTGGTGCGATTACATCTATTTAAGCAAAACGATTGGGCCTGGCCCGTGGCCGGTAACTTGCAATTGGGAGTGAATACCCTTTTCAATTACCAGGAAACCTTTTTTGTATTGGGGAATAATTCGCAGCTCTTGCCTGAGGGAGAAGCCACTGATTTTTCTACGGCCGGTGAGTTGTTTGCGCGCAATAAATTTAATCTCTTAGGACTTTCCCTGCGCTATTACCCTAATGGGGCGCCGCAAAAAGATCCCATCGAAAACACCGAGGGGGCCTTCCGTCCCGGTGAGGCCTGGCCCAAAATTGGTGGGGTCTTTGTGGGTTCTCAGATCAATCGGAACCGTCGTCGGGGCATTCCGCCCTTCGCCAATAATCGAGTCTTTTTGGGGACTTTTGAGACCTTGGGTGCGCAAAGTCGGGACCAATATGACCTCTTGGGCACTGGATTGAGCCTCTTTAGTTTTCTCGACGGAGCTGCCATGGCCGGCAACGCGGTAGATCGTGCCGAAGTATGGCGTCGAGGCGATTGGACCGAACGAGGCGTGATGATCGGTCTCGATGGTGTCAATTTGATCACCGATATTGTTTTGGCCGCCAAGGCCGAAGACGATCCTCCTGAGGGACAAACCGTAGAAGAATTTGCTGCCAACCCAGGCTCCGTTAATGATTTCGAAGGTCGCGCCGGCAAAATGAATCTATACATGAATCTCTTTGAGTTGGGTCTTTCCGGCCTGGAAGTTTCCGGGGCCTTTGGCCGTCGCTATAAAGAAAATAAGCTACACTACGGCCTCGCCCATGGCGCCACTTTCTTGGCGGGCATTCCCTTATTTTTCTTCTCAGCGCCCATCAGCGGTGCCGACTGTGCCCCTGATGGTACGGCCTTATTCCGCTGTGGCTTTGGCACCACCGCCAATACCAAGGGCCAATATTTCAGCGAAGACACCTTCGATGCGGGACCGGAAGACATCGCTCAGGTGGAAAGGCAGTACATGATTTCCTCTTTCGGTGCCGCTTTGTTAAGCCATGGGGCCAGCGGTCTCATCAATTTGGCCGTCGATGCCATTGGCAAGGACGACAAGCCGAGTGGCGGAAAACCGGTCAAAGGTGCCGATACAGCCACGGCTCCGACCATCAATCTGCAAGTGGGCCCCAATGGTGGCGGCCTCTCCGTCCAGGGGCGCTTCTAAGGCCCTGCTTTTGCTCCTGAAATTGAAGCACTCCCTTTGACGCATAGCGTATAAGGAGCGATTTTCCTTACAGATTTCCAGAAATTGCCGTAGCAACTTCGCCAGGTAGCAACCGAGAAACTTTTTAGGGGTATTGGGGGCTCGCCAGGGTTTTTAGGGAGCTTTGAAAACACATGCAGTTAAAGAAAAATTGGTTGGGCTTAATTTTGATTTCTTCCCTGGTAGCGGGTTTATCCGGTTGCGGTGCCGGTCAAGAGCCAAGCCCCACCGTTGAGACCGTTGCCCAACCAAGCCAAAGCATCCCCCAAGATATTCAGCCCGACATCCACACCAACCTACCCCCTCCCGGCACGGAAGCCGCCGACTCCTTTCAAAAGGAATTCACCGAAAATTTTTTCGAAAAGAAAAAACAGATCGAGAAGTTCAGCCCCCAACTCAAAGAGGCCATCGTCAAAAACGTCGATAGCCTTCCCAATAGGGACGGGGCCGGCGAACCGGTCTTCTTTACCTTGATGGGTGGGGCCCTGCCCACCACTGAAGATACTAACTGTGATCCCACCTCAGCCTTTTTGTGCTTAGATGCCCCTCGGGCTCCCGAAGGTTTTGATGCCATTTATACCATTCACCCCGGTGTGGATGTGATCGCGCGACTTGATTTGAATAACCTGGCCGTTTTTGGTTCCAATGATCCTGTGGCAGTTATCAGTGTGTTCAACAACGATACGGGCGGGGCGGCCAGTGAGATTTTGGTGATGCCCGCTGACGTGGAAGCCACTGAGAATCCCGATGTGGGACGTTTTCAATCGGCGGTGGCCTTGGGTGGTTTTGGTAAGTTTACCATTGTGGTTTCGGCCTATCGCAACATCAACGACGGTGAGGCCAATGAGCTTTTTTCCAAGATGGTTGTGGTGTACCGCACCGGTGACGCCGAGATCCAATTTGTGGAAGCCAAGCCGGTAACCCAAGGTGTAGTGGGGAGTCCCGTCAGTGATGGCGACACCATTTCGAGCGAAGGCCTGCAACTTAAAGTAAAATTAGATGGCTCCTTTAGTCCCGGCCTACAAGTGCGTTATGAAAATTACGATGCCGAGGGTAGGCTCAAAGGATTCGATGCCGTCGGGCATGTTTCACCGAAGCAGGCCGAAACCGAAGGCGAAGATATCGTCTATACGGGTACGGTCTTATTGCAAAACGGCATCAATATGGTGCGGATGCGCGCTTCTAATCCCCAATTAGAGGCCCAATTGGGTGAGGAAGCCCCCGAACCTTTTACCATCACCTTTTCGGTGACCAACTATTTCGGTCGCCCGGTCATCAAGATTATTTCTCCCGATATTAACAATCCCGTGGTGGCCCAAACGGCCCAGGGACAGCAGGTGCCATTGAGTTTTTGCTATACGGTCATTCCCGATAATATTGAAGCCGGGGGCGGTATCGGCGGTGATCCCGTGGAATGTGTGACCGGAAGTCCGGCGCCCAATGCCTGTGTCATGATCAATGGCACCGAGCTTTCCGGAAGTGACTTGACCTATAATTCCACCGACGGGGTTTACACGGCCATGGTGTCGCCCGATTTTGGCGTGAATCTTTACCAGATCAATATTACCCAAGATAAATGTTCGCAGCCCACCTATTCTCAGGCCGGTTCCTTCGTCTATGGGAATCCCGCCATCTTGGTGCAAGACGGTACTATCCCCGCAGATACCGGTGATTTTCCCACGCGGGATCTATTCACCAAGCGGGGCATTCACCTCGATTTGGACCGCTCCTTGGTAGAAGGCGACATTCGCGACATGATCCAAAAGTTTGTGGACCGTCCCGAGACGGGAGATCTCTTGCTGGGCATCTTTAAAAGTACGGCAAAGAAACCCGGCTATGTCTGTGACGAGTACATCGACCCCAATACAGGCAAGCCGGTGCAAAGCAATGGCGATACCACCATAGAATTTTTACCAGAGACGTTTTCGGTGGGACCGCTCGACGGCAATGGCCCCATCATTGAATTGACCCATTTGGCCATGTCGAACGGCCGACTCGAATTGGGTGTGATCTTAAACGGCATGCACGGCGAGGCCGACATGAAACCGGTAGAGCCCACCGGCAACACCTTTAACGGGATGGATCTGGGATTTTTACCCATCACCTTTGCCATCAAGAGTTTAGAGATCAATATCGGAATCGATTTTCCCTTAGATCATAAAGCCATCGACAGCGACGGGGACGGCATTCGCGATACCCGAAGGCTCAATATCCGTCGGCTGGAAGGCAAGCCCCTCTTTAAATTGCTGGGCGATGGCCCCTTGGGCAAGCCCGCCTACATCAACAGCAATCGAAACCCCTTGGCAGCTGGACTGGAACTGCTCGATTGGCAAAGCAATCTCTTGGGCAATACCTTCAATGCCATATTAGG
>JAJFLL010000139.1 GCA_021772695.1 Deltaproteobacteria bacterium | reverse complement strand
AGGGGTCTTCCAATAAACGTATGCTTCATTTGATGAAGGGTGCGATTCATGATGCCAGGAACCATCTATCAGTAGTGCATAGTTATTTCGAAATTTATTTTCCTCAAATAGAGCCGTATTTAAAAATAAATCCGCATATGATCGATGCCTTAGAATCCGGGCAAGATGGAAGATTGGCGGTGAAAAATATGCTTTCGCAAATGAAAGCCATCATGAATCTTTCTATAGGGCTTCAGGTGCCGTTGCAACCGATTCAATTAAATGAATTTTTTAAACTTATTATTCGAGCTAACGGATTTACGACACTTGGCAGGCGATATCAAATTGTCAATTTTTCTCCCAATGTGTCTGGTGTCATTCAGGGAAACGAAACTATATTGATGAGCTGTATCGGTAATCTCATTAAGAACAGTGTGGATGCCATGCCGAATGGCGGTGTCATCCAAATAGAGGCCTTAAAAGAGGGATCTCAAATTAGATTGAATTTTCGAGATCAGGGTAGCGGCATACTACCCGAGCATCTCGACAAAATTATGAATCCGGAGTTTACCACCAAAGCTGCCACAAAGGGTTACGGCATGGGCCTATTCATGGTCCGTACCATGGTAGAAGAACTGATGCATGGCAAGGTGGAGATTGAGAGTCACGTGGGTGCGGGAACCAAAGTTAGTCTGATTTTCCCTCTGGTTATTGAGCCTGTCAATGATATTACCCCTTAATAATTCGCAGTAAAACAGTCATCGAATTTTATCCTTCCATAAATCACCAATGATTTATGCCTGTTGATTATTAACGATAAAATAGATATAGTGCTGTTGAGGCTTACTTTTCCGTTCCAAAGGTACCTGTTCAATAATTCCCACCATTTGATTAAGAGATGTGATTGCGATGGAACCCCCAAATTCCTATGGTCAACAAAATGGATCGTTTCTGGCCGCCGGTGAGGAAGCCGGTATTCGAAAGCTCGTAGAAGACTTTTATTTCTACATGGACGTTTTGCCTGAAGCCGAGGACGTTCGAGAAATGCATCCAAAAGACTTGGCTGAAGCTAAAGACAAGCTGGCACGTTTTTTATGTGGATGGATGGGGGGGCCCAATCTCTATCAAGATAAATATGGGTCAATCCATATCCCCCAAGCCCATGCCCATTTAAAAATAGGTCGAAAAGAGAAGGCATCATGGCTGTTTTGCATGAAAATGGCCTTAAATCGCCAGGATTACCCGCAGAGTTTTAAAGACTATTTGATGAAGCAATTCGAAATCCCTGCCGAAAGAGTTAGAAATACCGACTGATCTTCCCGGAATCTAGCTTCCTATTTTTCAATTTACCGACCCATCCCCAGGTTGCTTTCCATCATCAACGCAGTCGCCCTGGGCTAGTACGGGTATATATAAAACTAATAGTTGAATGGATGACTTGAGCCCTTGCTTCGAGGGGACCAAAGTCTTAAAATTTAGATGGGGTTTTTGAAGAAGAAGAGGAGATACGTCAAAGTGGGGTGACTTTTGGGTGTTTTCATTAAAGGTTGGGGAATAGTCTTCACGGGGGTATTTTTTTCCCTTTTCATTACACTATCTTTTTCTATGGCCCAGGATGGGCTGTACGAGGGGCCGGGATATAAAAGGGTAGGGGGGATTCAGGGTGATCCCGCTATGAAACGGGGAGTAGACCTGGGTTGGGACAAAGGTTATTTGGCGGGTAAGGCCGAGGTAGAACAAGGGGTAAACCCAGACCCGACTCGTTTCGAAGACTATAACGATCCCAATAAGTGGTATCGCTATGAATTTGGGAAACGTGGCATCTTTATTCGTGGATTTAGGGGTGGTTTTTTAAAGGGTTACAGTTACGGTCTTCAACAACAGGTTCAATATAAAGCCCCCCTCAACCAACAACCATCCCGCTATGCCGATTCTACCGAAGCGACCATGGGGCTGCCAGGGGTCCAAGCCACGGCCATAGATGCTACGGGATTCTTAGCCCCACAGGCGCCGGTCCCGTCCCGAGCCAAGTCAAAACCGAAGGTAAAACCCCAGGATAATTATTCCAGGGTGTTAAGCGACGCGCTATGATTTTGGCCAAAGACTCAAGTGGGTCTACTTTCAACACCATCAGAATGCACTGATTCTTTTTATTAGGCGGTTGCTATGCGCTTGATAAAACTTTACAAGAATTAGCCTATGAAAAATCTGGATCGATGGAGCCTTTCATTATTTCTGGTATTTTTTATGTTTCCGCTCGTCGCATATTCTGAGCGGGCGCCTAGCGCCGACCCAAAAATCCAACCCAACCTAAACTTTTTCAATTCCAGTAGAAATTATAATCGGCCCGTCCTAAATTTTATTCAAAAACTGGGGTTTCGGCTGAATTCGGATTTTCATTCCCGCTATGTTTGGAATGGAATCGCCTATAGCAATGGGCCCGTATGGCAACCTTCCGCCCAAATCGAGTTCCATGGTTTTGGAGCATCAGTGCAGGGGAATTTCGTTTTAAACGATGAACCCAATCAAGGACAATTCAACGAAGTGGATTTTACCGGTTATTACGGCAGAAAGATTAAAAAAATAGAGATTGATTTCTCGATGACCTATTCGATTTATCCCAATGACAACCCAGCTTCTCTGAATTTCAGCCAAGACGAACTCAGTGGCAACCTCCATCTCGCCTACCCACTGGGTCCCATCAATATATTTTCAGACCTCAATTTTTTTCTCTATCAGCCCACCGGGGGCTTTTTTTGGGATATCGGCATCGGATACCAAAAAAACCTACCCTTGAACTTCGCCCTTTCCACTTCGGTATTATTTGGAATGAGTAACGGCCAATACAATCGGGAATTTATCGATCCAAGCCTTGGCGGCGGTCCCAATGTTTTTATTTATTCACTGTCCTTTCCCTTTTCACCGATAAAAGGATTGATCTTAACCCCTCAGTTCAATGTATCGACCTTTCTGTCTAGTGACCTTCGCGCAGCCGTCATTTACCCCACCAATGTTTGGGGAGATCTTGGTGTCAGTTATAATTTTTAAATATTTGTGGCTGAAAATGCCACTCCCTTAAATAAACCTGTTTATTTCTTAGTAATGAAAATCACTGGATGGTGAGGGGGTTCTAAAATTCTTTTGAAATAGGTAAGGCAATGATTTCTTCAATATCCCTTAATACTCTGTCCCGAAATTCCCTGGAGGTCGGTGAATATTTAATTTTATTTAGGAGCGGCGCATGGGACCCATCCCGAAAATATTCACCTTCAAGAAGATAGGGTAAGAGTTCCTGACGAATGTGAGCTTCGGCATCACCGGTCGTAGGAAGCTCAGAAAAATAATTAAAGATATTTGGCAATGCTTTGCGGGTTTCCGTAGGTATTCCACTTAAATCTAAAATATGGAATATATCGTGGGTCCAAGCGGTATAGGGGTGGGCTCGATCGTACTCGTGTAGGCTGACGAAGCGATCGGTGACGATCCAGGGGCGGCGATTTTGGGCTAGCAACTGGGCGACTTCTTGAGCACTTGAAAGGTTTGGTGTGAGCTGATACTCCAGGGCGGAACCTCCATAAATCCATTCGGGTATTTTGAGAAAGAATTCGACGGGAGGAAGGTACCTTCGAAACTCCTGAGGTTCCACAGAGGTCACCTTTAAAAAACTCCCTGAAGGAAGTTCCAAACGCATGGCGATGGCATCCATAATTCCCGAGTCAAAGGCGAAAGAGGACAAGGTTTCAGCGTGTCTTCCACTCTCGGCATTCGCATGGGCCTGAGCATCTGCAAAAATTTCCGTTATTTTCATGGCGCAAAAGTCAGGGTCCTGGAACATGTTCCTTATCCAATGGGGCATTTCTTGATTCGAAAGATGTTCCCTAAAGAAATCTTCCATGGGTCGTTGAGAGACCTGAACTCCTACCTCAACCATTCTTTGAATCCAGTCCGCTCGTAGAATTTCTGCCAGTTGAAGATTTACTTCTGTCCGGTCGGCATTGCTATCTCTCAATTCATGAAGCTTTCGATGGAATTGGTCGGCGAAGGTTTCGAGTAGATCCGAACGGTGGTGCGAGCCTTGGGGGTTCAATTCTTGTATCAATGGTATCAGTTCGGGGGTTCGCAAATCGGAGTTTTTAGGCCCACCGCCTC
Organism: Deltaproteobacteria bacterium; assembly: GCA_021772695.1. Lineage (GTDB taxonomy): Bacteria > UBA10199 > UBA10199 > DSSB01 > DSSB01 > JAJFLL01. The sequence goes on along the minus strand of JAJFLL010000139.1, from coordinate 9,775 downwards.
CCATGGAAAAAACCAAGTGAGGTCTCTGCAAATCTTGACCAAATAGGGAGGCATCCGCTCTTGTGTCATGACGGGAACGACCTGGAAGGGCCATGGCCAAGGCCCAGGGGGAGCGAATTTCAGGTGGGGAAAAGTTTTGTAAACCCCTAAGCCGCATAGTCGGGTCCACTTGGCCTTCCAAGAACCGATTCTGTGACCTTAAATTTTGCTCCAATTGCTGAAGGCCTCTACCTGTCAAATGGGGAATGAGGTGTTGGGCTCCCTTAAAATGGGTGAAGGTGATGAGCGATTCCGCCAGGATTTGCCAGGTCCCTTGGTGGGGCGTCAAACCCAGGACCTGTTCCATTTGGTGCCCCAAGAGGAGCCCAGTAAACATGGAGGCGTTTTCCACGGCAAACCTATAAGTGGCCATGCTTTGCGACGACCTAGGGTAGAGGCTAGACAGAGAGCGACCAGCTCCCCCGGCCAGGCGCAATCCGCCTAAGACCAAAAAACTACTTTGAACATCATTTATTAAAGTTGGTGTGGACCAGTCCACCTGGCGTCCCAACGCGTTGGCCATCCAACGGGTATGGATGGGAAAGGTGCTGGCTTCGGCGCTAAATGCCAATAGGTTCGCTGCATTTCGAACCCATGGACCACCCATGCCACATCGGGCTGCGGAACCCAAAAGACCGAAACGGACTATTTGAAAGGTCAGTCCGGCACCTACCATGGCTCCTAAACTGGCTGGGTCCATGATTTGGGTCATAAAATTTTCGGCTAAATATTCGGCCCGGCTGGGGGTGAAGCCACCAATTCCAAAAATGACATGGATGTTTTCTTGAGCCCGCTGGCCGATGGCATCAAGGGTGCCGGATTCCCGATGATCTTGGATGCCATTAGATAGCTCTGAGTAAATGGTCAGGGCCTCTTGGGTATGACCTTGCCGCTGCAGGGATTGGGCGTAGGACAGTCGGTCATGGGAGTCAGAATTAATCGAAGGAGAATGGAGGTCTGATGGACCTATTCCCGTAGCGACTGGGACCGGAGGATGGATCGGACGCAACACCATAATGCTTTTGGTGTGCCCCTATTTTTTCCATACCGTTGAGGTTGAAGAAATAAAAATATCGTGCGGAAGGCTATTCGGCGCTAAATGATTAAAGTTGTTGAGATTTTAACCCAGCCAAATTAGAAATATAACTTTAGAAATCGGCTTGTTCATCCCAAAAACCAGATCGTGGCTTGGACTTTGCCCTCTCGATTTAAAAAGGAGCATGAAACTCTTCGTAAGGTAACCGAATACTTTCGGGAATTAAAACCTTAGCGAAGACTTGGCAATAAAAATTGAAAACGATGCGGCAATATTTTTCAATTTAGATGAAGGAGAACTTTAAATGGTTTTATCATCCTTAGGCTTGTTAATTCTACGTCTGGGATGCGGCGGGCTGATGCTGTGGTTTCATGGATTACCCAAATTATTGACCTATGGTGAAAAAGCAGTGGGTTTTCCTGATCCCTTAGGCATAGGTCATGGGTTAAGCTTAGGCTTGGTGGTGTTTGCCGAATTTTTTTGTTCTATTCTTGTCATTTGGGGAATTCTGACCCGCTTTGCGGCCATACCTCTCGTTGTCACCATGGTGACAGCAGCTTTTGTCATCCATGGCGATGATCCCTGGAGCAAGAAGGAATTCGCTCTCTTGTATGCAATTCCATTTTTTGCCTTGGTCTTTACAGGGCCTGGAAAAATTTCCATCGATCATTTTTTCTTTCAGAAGTCTTCCGATGCCAATGCGCTGAAATTGCCTTCAGTTTGAATGGGACATTCGACATTATTAAAATGTTGTATATGAAGTTGTCATTACTCTGAAGGAAGCGCCCCAAACTCGATGGTATAGTGTGACTCTAAAAATTTTAAGGCCTGGTCAGAAAGCAAATGTTCGCGATTCATCAGGAATAAGGCTGTGGCCATGCCGCCGGTAATAGGAGCGCTGTAGCGGCTGCGCCGAATACCTTCCAAAATCAACTCAATGCCTTCTGGATCCCTTGGGTTCCGTCGTAGCAGGTAGAGCCCGACACCTAAATAGGGTAATTCCTGATTGGAACCTCCCTGAATGGCCTGCTTAAAATAGGGTAGGAGGGTTTCTAAATTGCCGTCCAAATCAAAATTTAAAATGGCCCAAAGCGAATCGAGGGGTAAAGCTATTTTCATCGCATGGCAATGTCCCAACAGGTCGTAGATTTCTTGATCATGGGGAGCTTCGCGTAATTTTAGATTTAAACGATGAATGACCTCGTCAATCCATTTGACGTCCATGTCTGGAACCTCGCCCTCGTTGCGGAGGGATTCGACAAATTGCTTGATGCGCATTATGGCTAATTTTTTATCGTATGCTACATGTTCAGGAGCCAACCGTGCCGCGGTTTTTAATAAATCTGCGGCGTGAGCGTACTCTTTTTGATCGATATGCAATTGGGCGCGTAGGGCATAGGGTTCTGGGAACTCCGGGTAAAGTTCCGAGGCAGCTGCTAACCAAAAGTGTCTATTAGGTATGGACTCTAGTTCCGATCGACTCAATTGGGTGAGGTACCAACCCAAATATTGTCTCGCAGTCAATTCGTAAGATCCTGCTCCGGTACTTCGATCGCGTTCAACCCAAGGAGCACGTCGAAAGGTTTCTTCCACATAACCAATAGGACCGCTTATTTGGCTGGGGATGGGTAGTGTGATGTGCCCGGTGGCCCGACCATGGGACTTTAACTTATGATCATGAATAAAGTCGAAACGTGGATCTAAACCGCTATCGTATAGGGCCAAGAAGAATAAGTAAGGTACGGTGCGGAGGTGTTTAGGGTCCAGATTTTTAGATTCCTTCAGATTTAAATTTAAAAAGCTTAATCCATTTTTAAGATCATAAAATAAGGTGGGTAAAGGAAAGTCAATCAGATCATCCGTTAAAATTTTCCAATGTTTTTCATATTCGGGATGCTTTATTCCAGATCCGTAGTAATACTCCCAAGGTTTGAGGATTTCATATTGGGTGAGTAGCCAAAGCAATTTCACTTGTTTTCTTTGAGTATCAGGTAATTGAAGATCCATTCCCAATTGTGAAATTTCCGTTTGGACCCTGCCGACGAGAGACTGTAGCCCCTTACGTTTCTGGCCAAGGTCCCAGGGCACCTTACCGGCAGGAAACAGTCGAAGCGTTAGGTCGGGAAATAATTCTGGATGCACGGCAAGGTAGGAGTGGAGCTCGCAAGCTTCGATACTTCCGTTGCCTTTACCCAAAAACTGCAAACGGCTTTGGTGGCGTTCGAGTCGAAGACGAGCACAGCCTGAGTCTAATTGGGGTCGTGGTTCCAAGCGTTGCAGACGTTTCCAGGCCAGCTGGGCTATTTTTTTGCCATCGTCTCGGGCATCATCTTGGGTATTCTTTGCCGGTAATTTGGGACTGCAACCAGAACCTAATAACAGACCCATTCCGGCTAGGCCCAAAAGACCTAAGAGTGGAAGCATGATTCGATCTCCGTAGAATTTGACGGACCCTCAACCATGGTTACAGCAAGGGATATGCCAAGAAGGATTCATAAAATCATGAATGATCTTAGTTAGTTTCAAAAGAAGATCTCTGAGAATGGCAGTTTTTGCAGATATTCAACGGAACGAGTCCTTGAAGAAGCGACAATTTCATCAACTTTAACCCAGTATCTGCGGATGTAGGTCCATAAATTGGGATGCCATTGCCCCTAGGAATCCTAAGGACCTGTTAGGGTTGCCTCGGTTAGCGCATGGTTCCGGACCGGTAGGTCTGGCCCCATCGGAAAACCAATTAATAGAAAATGGCTACCCCTAGGCGATATCTCGCCGGCGGCGGTACCAAAACATGCCTAAGGTCAATGCCAGCAACATCCAGGCGGCACCTTGGTTTAAGGAGGCCGGTGAGTTGCTTGCAATTCCACAGGATCCCCCCGAGAAAAACACGGCGCCGCCCACAGCGGTGCCTACACCGAAGAGGGTCACTTCAATGCTGGTTTGGTTGGGATCATTGGAGGTGATGGTCAAGATGGCGTTCAAGGTGCCCACGGAATCGGGACCGAAAAAGATTTCAACCGTACAGTTTTCACCGGGGTTGAGGGTAGGGGTGTCGGTTCCACATGGGGTTGGGCCACCGCTGACATTTAATATATAATTTAGGGTGTCGGAAAGGTTCATGGCGCTGACATCTAAAGTTACCGATCCGATATTGGTGATCGTGATCACTACCGAATCTTCTTGGTCGATGTCTAAGCTGCCAAAATCATGGCTGAGCGGATCCACTAAAATCATGGGGGTGCTTTCTAAGGCGCCCATATCGGGTTCGGCACCAAAGATACGTGGGTTACCGTCATGATCGGTAGCAGGTAGATGGGGTGCCCCCGCGGTTCCGGCGTCGATGGCGGGAGAACCGGCACCGAGATAATAGTTACCGGCCAGGGCATCGATGAAGAGGGGATCTTCATTGATGTTGGCCCCTTGGTTGGCCCCCAAGATGGTGACATCACAGGAAGCCTGGGCTTCTAAACAAAATTCTGAGAAATCGTTATTAAAAACACGAAGGGTGGCATTGGCCGCGCTGCTATTTTCAATATATACATCATCGCCCATGGTCGTCGCGGTATTTCCAAAGATAATATTATTATAGATATTGGTCTCGCTATTGTCTGAGGAGAGGAATAAAAAGAGTCCCCCACCGGTGCCATCGCTGATATTTCCGTTAAAGGTATTATTGATAAAATCCAATACGGTGCCATTATTGGCATTGATGAGCATTCCGCCTGCGGTACCTTGGGACATATTATTGACGATAATATTATTGGCGACCAAGGCGGCTATGGACCCAAGGTTTAGGCTTAAGCCACCAAAAGAACCCATAATTGAAGAGTTACCTGCAATGGTATTATTGAGCATTTCTAAGGCGTTGCTGCCGGAGTTGACATTCACACCACCAAAACCGGCAGGGGCATGATTGTCTGTGATGGTATTATTATTGAAGGTCAATGCGTTGTTTGCATTGATATTAGCGCCGCCGAAACTCATGCCGGCGTTAATTTCCTGAATGGTATTATTGCTGAAATTCAGGTTTTGAGAGGCATTAATATTTGGGCCACCAAAAGACATCCCGGCGCCACCTTCCGAAAAGGTATTTTGGCTCACCGTAGCTGATCCATTTGCACTGATATTGAACCCTCCAAAAGAGCCAGTGATGGCATTATGGCGTGTCAAGGTGTTGCGGTTAAATTCAATAGTGTTACCAGCAGTGATATTGCCGCCACCAAAACTATCGCCGGCGGTAATGTCACTGAGGCTATTGTCATTGAAGGTTAACGATTCAAAGGCAGTAATATTGGGCCCTCCAAAGCTACCTGTAGTGGCTTCGATATTGCTGACGACGTTTCGGTTAAAGGCTATGGAAGACAGGTTCGAATTGATGTTTCCAAAGCCGAAATTATCTGCGGCCGTGGAATTTGAAAAAGTATTGTCTTCAATGGTGATCGGACCATTACTGTCTATATTTATTATCGCAAAAGACCCGGTAGAATGATTGTTATTGTCAAAGAGACAATGGCTGATGGATATACCACCATCAAGATTGGAAATAATAATGCCTCCCGTGCCACCACTGATGCCATCACCGTTGACGATGGCTAGTTCCGTCAAAATAACCTGGGCTGTTGTAGAACTAATCCTGAGGTCGAGTACCAATCGGGCATTATTACCGTCTAAGCGGGAGACATCACTCCCTTGGCCAACGATGGTCAAATGATTGTCTTCAGCTGAGGTATAAGTAAAGGTAGCGCCAGCACCATTATCATTGGTGTTTAAAGTATTCCCTGGAAGATTGATGGTATCGTCTTCACCGTTGGCCGCTGCGGTATTGAGATCGGCCTGTAGTTGATTGGCATCGGTTGGGTTAAAGATAGCGGCCTGGAGGGTTCCAGGATTGGCCCATAGCACTAGTAGAATGGTGGGAATAATCTTTAAAAAGGATAAAAATTTCATATAGGAACCCTCTAATGAAAAAATATGGAATATTCGAGGTTTCCATACCCTTAGGTGCTGGGTAGAGCAATGAATAATTTGGGTATTTCCTAGATGCGGTATCCCTTCGGTTTTTATTCGAAGGCTGTTTCACCTGAATATGGACCATCTTAAACTCGTGGAATAACTGAAGGATGCTGCCAAACTCCAGTTTGGTTAGGAAAGGATACCCCTTTCAGGTAGACAAGCAAGATTCACCCCTTGATACGGGATTTTACTTTCCGTTCGAGGTCCTTAAGAAATCGGGGTGCCATCTGCGGGGTGCCGGGCAGGTGGGAGCATCCCCATCGTATCATTTCAATCAACACCGGATATAATTCCATGCCTTTTTTGGTCAATGCATATTGATAGCGAATGGGATTATCTTGATAGGGTACCTTGTTCAGTAGTCCTGCAGATTCCAGTCGTTTCAGACGGTCGGCTAAGATATTGGTGGGAATTTTTTCGACGGAATCGGCAAATTCCTTGTATTGGCTCTTCTCAAAAAACAGCATGTCGCGAATGAGGATCAAGGTCCATTTGTCGCCCAAGATATCGAGCATGTTGGTGATCGGGCAGGGGGAGCGCTGATCCGAAATAGATCGTTTTTTATTCGATTTTTTTTTCATTAATTAATCCCTACTTAGCCTATCAGGCTTCGTTTTAACTTGCAATTTTAAAGTCACAGCTTTAAAGTCACTTTAAAATCGCAAGTCACATTTTAAAGGAGGTCTCCCATGCCCAAAAATACCGTCGTTTGGTTTGAAATCCCTGTTGCTGATATTAACCGTGCCCAAAAATTTTATGGTCAGGTCTTTGATGTAAAATTCACCCTCATGGAAAACGGCCCGGCTCAATTCGCCATGTTTCCCTTTCAACCCGGTGATGCCTCTGGGTCTTTAGCTAAAACGCCGGATCGCAAGCCCAGTCAAGAGGGGCCTGTGGTTTATTTGAACGGTGGTGATGATCTCTCGGGCCCCTTAGCAAAGGTAAGCTCGGCAGGGGGAAAGATACTACAAGACAAGACCAGCATCGGTGAACACGGTTTTATCGGTTTCTTTCAAGACACTGAAGGCAACCGTATCGGCATTCACAGTATGAAATAATATTATTTTTATTATTTATATTTTCCTCGCACTGAAAGGAGTGATCTATGATTACCCTCCATGGAAATGAAATTTCCTCCCCCACTAATAAAGCCCGTTATGCGGCCAATGCCTTAAAGCTCGATTACCAATTTAAAGTGGTTAATCTGATGGCGGGTGAAAACAAATCCGCTGATTATTTAAAACTACACCCCGCTGGAAAAGTGCCTGTTCTAGTTGATGGCGATTTTGTCTTGTTTGAGAGTAATGCCATCTGCAAATACATGGCTCAGAAGAAGTCCTCTGATTTATATCCTGACGATGTCAAACGTCGCAGCCATATCGACCAGTGGATGGATTTTGCTTCGATTCATATTGGCCATGCCATGAGTCGAGTCTTTTTCAATCGCGTGGCCTATAACGTTTTAGGCACTGAAAAGGATGAACGCTCGTTGAAAGACGGCTTAGAATTCTTGGCACGCTTCTTACCAGTCGTCGACCAACAGATTCAAAAGGGTGGCTATTTAGTTGGCGATACTTTGAGTCTGGCCGATATTTGTCTGTTGGCTAATTTAGACCAGGCCGAGATTTCCTCCGTTTCCTTCGACCCTTATCCCCAATTGAAGGCCTGGCAGCAAAAATTACAGGCTGAGGAGTTTTATCAAAAATGCTTTAAGAGCTATTCCCAGATGTTGGCCTCGGCCTTTGCTCCTTAAATGGCCTTGGCTTGATCCTGTAGAGTTGGATGCATCCCTACTCAGCAGAACTTTCAAGTCCTTGGGAAAATATTGATTCCTAATCCGCCAACAGAACCATTAATTTTAATTCGCCTCCTTCAGTACTGATGGGGGCGTATTTATTTTGTACAATACCATTTAAAATTGTCCCATATACAGGATAATTCACGATAAAATAATTTTTAAATTCCCAGCCTTAACCTAGTCTTGCCTTTGAAAGTCCAAGGGTCTAATTCCCATTTTCTGTGCCCGTATCCTAATGAAGTCGTTTTAAATAGGAATCTGATCAGGGAGCCGCTTATGAAGCAGTTTTTATCCTCTAGCCTTTTAATATTGATCCTTGGGTTGGCTCTACCTTCCCAGGCAGACTTCAATTTAATCAACGTCGACATGGGGTCCCCTGAGGGACAGAAACTCAGCAACGTATATGGCAATGCCTATGGTTTTAATCCCCAACAGGTTGCGCCTGCCATGTACGGTCCCGCCGAGGAAGTTCCCGCTATTTTAAAAATAGCCCAAGCCGCGGGAACCGTACCCATGACCGTATGGATGATGCGCAAGATGGGCATGGGCTACGGAAATATTCTCTCAACTTTTGCTTTGGCACCATCGGTTCTTGCCGGGGCACCAAGCGGGCCCATTCCGCCGGGTTACGGTTATTCCGGAGGTCCCTTGACCGATCCTACCGTCATTCAAGTTTCCCGAACCTATTTTCTGCGGGATATTTTGCAAGTTCCACCGCAAGTAATTCCCAATATTCCCTATGGGGGTGCACCCTTTGCCCGAAGCATCTTGCGCCCCTATGATGCGGTCAATGGATTTTGGTTGCCACCTGGTATTGCCAAAAAAGTCGGTCTTTGGATTCCCCCAGGTCAAAGAAAGAAAGTGGATTGGGTCAAGGGCCCCGTCGTTTACGAACAGCCTGGCCATTACCATGGGAAAAATCACAAAAAGTGGAAGCATAAAAAATTCAAACAGAAGAAATGGAAACACAAAAAGGCTAAGGGGAAACCTTACAAGGCCAATCGTTAAACATGACGAGAAATCTTCTCTTCGCCATTCTAACTTTAGTAGCGGCTTTGGGTCTTGGGTCTGAGCTGGGATATTATTATTTTCCTTCCAAAATTAGTGAAACTTTGGTCGCCTTTTTTTCTTTGAGTTATGAAGCCAATTTTCCCACTTGGTATGCCAGTTGCCTACTCTTTACCTGTGCCTTGGTATTAGGAGGGATTTGTCGAAGCGTTTGTCAAAAAGGGGCCCAAAGATGTTTTCATTGGGGCCTTTTGAGCGGCATATTCTTTTATCTTTCTTTAGATGAGGCCGTAGGCATTCACGAACACTTAGGGGGCAGGCTTCAACTCGGCGGACTTTTTTATTTTGATTGGGTGGTCTACGCCGGGATGGCCGTCCTTTTAATAGGGCTTATTTTTATTCCCTTTCTACGGCGCCTGCCTCGAAGTACCCGAAATGCATTTATGGTCGCCGGTTTTATTTATATCACCGGAGCCCTGCTCATGGAATTGCCCTTAGGGCTTTGGACCGAACAACATGGCGACCAAAACCTGACCTACGCCCTGATTGATTTTGTAGAAGAGGTTTTGGAACTCATCGGCATTAGTTTATTCTTAATGACCCTCGAAAAATATTTTATTCGCACCGAAAAACCTTCTCCATCCTCATGAATCAATCCGTGACAAATGATCATTCTGTATATTTGGTTAGCCGGGCCTACGATTGGGCCTTCTTTCTCTTGCCTCCGATCTTTTCCTTGGTGATCGGCATTCTTTTATCGGGTCCCGACCTCACCGATCGACCACTAGTGATAGCTGGTACGGATACCACCATTGCCGGTTTGATGCTTGGCGTCTTGGTCCATGCCCACTTGGTTGCGGTTTTATTTCGCAGTCATGGTA